>CAYLPW010000157.1:8229-11956 GCA_964385665.1 uncultured Saprospiraceae bacterium | reverse complement strand
TGTTGATCTCCATTCCACTTTCCTTTTACTATGCCTTTGCCAATCCATTTTTGATCGACAGTGGTATGGATAATACGGCTGCCGTGATGGGTTTGGGAGGTCAAGGAACAGAAGTCTTGTTTTTGTTTCTAATGCCCTTCTTTTTTAGAAAATTAGGCGTCAAATGGATGATCGCACTCGGTATGCTATGTTGGGTATTGCGCTATCTGTTTTTCGCTTTTGGAAATGGAGAAGAACTCATTTTTATGTTTTACATCGGTATTCTATTGCATGGTTTGTGCTATGATTTTTTCTTCGTCACCGGACAAATATATGTCGACAAAGCAGCACCAGAAGCGGTACGTTCAAGTGCGCAGGGACTGATTACCTTAGTGACTTACGGCATCGGGATGTACATTGGTTCTATCGTTGCTGGGCAAGTCGTAGAATACTATACCGTCGATGGTGTAGCAGCTTGGATGAATATTTGGGTGTTCCCAGCTGCTTTGGCAGCTATCGTTTTGGGTGTCTTTTTAGTCTTATTTAATGAGCGGAAACAACTCGCTGCCACCGAAGAAGCCGTCTATGCAGCAATCTAAGTTAGCGCGGCTAAGAGCGGTGATGCAGGAAGCGCGATTGGATGCGTACATTGTGCCGAGTAGCGACCCACATCAAAGTGAATATGTAGCGGAACACTGGAATAGTCGCGCTTGGTTATCAGCCTTCACGGGTTCGGCAGGTCTGTTGATTGTGGCGCAAGACTGGGCTGGTTTGTGGACGGATAGTCGTTATTTTTTGCAGGCAGAAACGCAATTGAATGATAGCGGAATTGAGCTACAAAAGATATTGCCGAATGCGACCACTACCTATCACGACTACTTAAATGAACACTTACTACCTGGCAGTCGCGTAGGTGTAGATGGACGTTTATTTTCGGTGCAGCAGTTGGATCGTTTGGAACGGAAGTTGGCGGACTATGATTTGGAAGTTGTCAGCGATCAAGACTTAATTCCTCAAATCTGGTTCAATCGACCAGCACTTCCCAAAGCAGCTATTTTTGATTTTCCGACCGAATATGCTGGTCAATCGCGTACCGAAAAACTACAATCGATTCGACAAAAAATGCACGACAAGAAGGTCGACACGTATTTGGTTAGTGCCTTGGATGAAATCGCTTGGTTGTTCAATTTGCGAGGCAACGACACGCCTTTCAATCCCGTGTTTTACGCCTATGCGTGCGTTCAGGATCAATTAGCTTATTTATTTGTAGACTTGGAAAAAATCAACTCCACATTAGCGCAGCAACTAGAAAAAGAACAAATCAAAGTGCGTCCATACACTGACTTTCCTAAGTTCTTACAGCGTCTTTCTGAACAGCGCACTGCCTTCCTTGATCCTTCTACTTTCCCCTCGCAATCATACGATTTATTGCCAACTGAAACGGTAGAGGAGAAAAGCTTTATTCAAATCCAAAAAGCCATTAAAAATGAAGTAGAAATCCAACATCTTCGTCACACGATGGAAGTAGACGGTGTGGCTTTGGTTCACTTGTATCGTTGGCTGGAGGAAGCATTAAAGACACGAACGGTTTCTGAATTTGAAATAGGCAAACAACTAACTCATTTTCGTCGCCAACACGATGATTTCGTCTCGCCCAGCTTCGCCTCTATCGTCGGTTACAATACAAACGGCGCGATTGTCCACTATCGAGCAGAAAAAGAGAATTGTGTGCAAGTGCAAGCAGACGGCATGTTGCTCATTGACTCTGGTGGACAATACTTAACAGGCACGACTGACATCACGCGGACGACTGCGTTAGGCACACCTACGGCTGCTCAAAAACGCCATTTCACCTTAGTTTTAAAAGGACATATTGCCCTAGCCAGTATTCAGTTTCCAATAGGCACAAACGGACACCAACTGGACACCTTAGCGCGTCAATTTCTCTGGCGCGAACAACTGAACTACGGACACGGCACTGGACACGGCGTTGGTTTTTTCTTGAATGTGCATGAATCGCCACCGAGCATTAGTTCTTCCAGCACTCGATTGACGAAATTGGAAGCTGGTATGGTGTTCTCGAATGAACCAGGCTATTATGAAGATGGGGAATATGGTATTCGGATTGAGAACTTACTGCTTTGTGTGACCGCGAATGAAGAAGGTGACTTTTTGAAATTTGAAACACTAAGTTTATTTCCGATGGATCGGCAGTTGATTGCCATTGAGTTATTGAATAAAGAAGAGATAGAGTGGTTAAATGGGTATCATGAGGAGGTTTTTGAGCGATTGTCTCCTAACTTATCGAAAGTAGAAAGTGAATGGTTGCAAGCGCAGTGTTGTGCTATTTAGATTGGGAATAGCATTTAAACTTACAAAGGTCAGCCACTCTCTTTTTCCCTTCGCAACCTTCGCAAGTGGAGGGAACTTTTCCCAAACCTTCTTACCTTTGCCACCATGAGCGACAACTACAAATACGACCTACGCGGCGTCTCTGCGACCAAAGACGAAGTCCACGCTGCCATTGCGGATATGGACAAAGGATTATACCCATTAGCTTTCTGTAAGATCCTGCCTGATCTGGTAGCTGGCGATGACAATTACTGCAACATTATGCACGCAGATACCGCAGGCACAAAGACTAGTTTAGCGTATCTATACTGGCGAGAAACAGGTGATTTGGATGTGTGGAAAGGAATAGCTCAAGATGCATTGGTGATGAATTTGGACGACATGGGTTGTGTCGGTTGTGTGGATGATATTGTGATCTCCTCGACGATTGGGCGCAACAAAAATTTGATTTCTGGAGACGTGATCAAAACGCTTATTCAGGCTGCCAATGACTTTGTGGATCAAATGCGCGAACACGACGTCCACTTACATCTTTCTGGCGGGGAAACAGCAGACGTGGGCGATATTGTACGCACGATAGATGTGGGTTATACGACCTTTGCGCGTTTACATCGCAAGCAACTGATTGTCAATGCTATACAAGCTGGTGATGTGATTGTTGGATTGAGTTCTTCGGGGCAAGCGACTTATGAAACGAGTTACAACGGTGGCATGGGTAGCAATGGCTTAACCTCCGCGCGTCACGATGTCTTTCACCACAGTTACGCCTCCAAGTATCCTGAAAGTTTTGATCCGAATACGCCAAAGGAAGTCGTTTATGTAGGAAGTAAAAAACTGACTGATACGATAGATATTGAGGGAAAAGCTATTCCGATTGGAAAGCTCGTCCTTTCTCCGACGCGGACTTATTTGCCAGTTTTAAAACAACTATTGAGTGCCTTACACGGCGATATTCACGGCATCATCCATTGCACTGGTGGTGGACAAACGAAAGTCAATCATTTTATCCAAAACAAGCGGATCGTCAAAAATAATTTATTGCCACTTCCTCCCTTATTTCAATTGATTCAGTCCGAATCTGGTACGTCTTGGAAAGAAATGTATCAAGTCTTTAATATGGGACATCGCTTAGAGATTTATTTGCCCAAAGAAAAGTCGCAATCGGTCATTGACATCGCGCAGCAGTTTAATATTGAAGCGCAGATTATTGGTCGTGTGGAGGACGCAGAAAAAGCAGAAGTGGTGATTGAGAGTGAGTTTGGGGCGTTTCGGTACTAAGATGTTAGATGTTAGATGTTAGACAATAGACTCTGACTCGCTGATAGTCAAGTAGCCAACGTCCAATTTATCAGATAGTCACCCCGTGAATGTAGTACTCAATAAGCAAGGAATGATA
>CAYLPW010000157.1:0-8129 GCA_964385665.1 uncultured Saprospiraceae bacterium | reverse complement strand
TTTGATCGTCAATTTATCAGATAGTCACCCCGTGAATGTAGTACTCAATAAGCAAGGAATGATAACCTCCTTTTTCAAGCCAACTATTCGCGGGGTGACATTTGATCGTCAATTTATCAGATAGTCACCCCGTGAATGTAGTACTCAATAAGCAAAGAATGATAACTTCCTTTTTCAAGCCAACTATTCGCAGGCTGACATTTAATCATCAATTTGTGTCACTCCTTCTTCAATTCCTCAACATTTTGTTTGTTTTAAAACAGTTCTCTACCGCCTAATCCGTACCTTTACTCGCTTGAACTGAACTTCTACTAAATTGGACAATTTAGAGTAAGAATAGCAAGGACGAAAGAGACTGTTCGCACAGATCAAAGCTTACTGCTGAATGAGTCTCACATCTCACTACTCAAAGCGAAGCGATCTCACATCTAAAAAAGAAATGACAGACATCATCAATAAAAATAAAGTCGTGCAAGCTGGCTCCATGAAAGACAGCATCTTCATCAAAGGAGCGCGCGCCAATAATCTAAAAAACATAGACGTTCGCATTCCCAAGAACCAACTGGTCGTCGTGACTGGGGTCTCTGGCTCTGGCAAATCGTCGATCACCATGGATACGCTCTACGCCGAAGGACAACGTCGCTATGTGGAAAGTTTGAGTTCGTACGCGCGACAGTTCTTGATGCGGATGAAAAAGCCAGATGTCGATTTCATTCGAGGAATTTGTCCAGCGATTGCGATTGAGCAGAAGGTGAGCACACAAAATGCGCGGTCGACGGTCGGCTCATTGACGGAAATTTACGATTATCTCCGAATGTTGTTTGCGCGGATTGGTAAAACGTACTCGCCTGTTTCTGGCGAAATCGTGAAGAAGCACGAAGTAGCAGATGTGGTCGACTTCATCATGGCGCAGGAAGAAGACGCGAAAATTCAGCTGTTCATTCCCTTACAAAAACAATATCCACAACGTAGTTTGGAACAAGAACTGACCTTGTTGTTGCAGAAAGGCTATACACGTTTGGACTACAAAGGAGAGCGTTATGAATTGCAAGAGATACTGGAAAGTGATGTGCTAGATTTGAGTTCGCCCTTATCGGAGGCACGGGAGTTGGACATTCGCATTTTGGTGGATCGATTTGTAGTGAAACAAGACGATCAAGAAAACATCAATCGAATTAGCGACTCGGTACAAACAGCATTTTACGAAAGTGTTGGTGAATGTATCGTGGATGTCATGGAAGGTGAAACGATGGCATTCAACAATCGGTTTGAGCTAGATGGTATTATTTTTTTAGAACCAACACCCCAACTCTTCAACTACAACAATCCGTTCGGAGCTTGCCCAACTTGCAATGGTTTTGGTCTCGTGATGGGCATCGACGAAAACAAAGTCATTCCAAATAAAAGCTTATCTGTTTACGAAGAAGCAGTCGCGCCTTGGAAAGGCGAAAAGCGAGGTGCATGGAAAGATCGGGTTGTCAATAATAGCGAAAAGGCGAATTTTCCTATCCATCGTCCGTATTCCGACCTGACGAAAAAAGAGCGACAAATGCTTTGGAAAGGCACGAAGCACTTTCGAGGCATTCATGCTTTTTTTGCGGAGTTGGAAGAAAAAACCTACAAAATTCAAAATCGTGTGACGCTGGCGCGTTATCGAGGACGTACCACTTGCCCAGATTGCGAAGGCGGACGCTTGCGACCAGAAGCGACTTATGTCAAAATCAACGGTCATTCCATTCCTGATTTGGTCGATCTGCCGATAGATGAGTTATTGGAATTTTTTAATGGATTGGACTTGAACGAATACGATTCACAGATTGGGAAGCGTCTGTTATTGGAAATTAAGAATCGCCTAAAATTCATGTGTGAAGTTGGATTGAACTACCTGACGATCAATCGAGTATCGAGTACCTTGAGTGGTGGCGAAACACAACGTATCAACTTGACGCGCACCTTGGGCAGTAACTTAACGGCTTCTATGTATTTGTTGGACGAACCCAGTGTTGGACTGCATCCAAAAGATACGAGTCGCTTGGTGAAAGTGCTGAAAGACTTACGCGATTTAGGAAATACAGTGGTTGTTGTCGAGCATGAAGAAGATGTCATTGCAAGTGCGGATTATTTGATTGATATTGGACCGAGAGCTGGTATTCATGGTGGTGAAGTCGTCTTTGAAGGGCCGTATCAGGATATTTATACGGAAGCGACGGAGAGTTTGACCACTAAATATATGAATGGCAAGATGTCCATTCCAGTACCAGCAACGCGTCGCAAATTCACGGATTCTATTTGGGTACGTGGCGCATCGGAGCATAATTTAAAAAATATAGACGTTCAGTTTCCATTAAACACATTGACAGTTGTTTCAGGGGTCTCGGGAAGTGGAAAAACGACGTTGGTCAAGAAAATTTTATACCCAACGATGTTGAGTGAATTGGGAGAAGCAACTCCTATTTCGCCAGGTTCTCATCGAGCGTTGGAAGGCGATACCAAACGAATCACCAAAGTAGAAATGGTGAACCAAAGTCCTATTGGTACGTCCTCGCGTTCCAATCCTGTCACTTACGTCAAAGCCTATGACAGTATTCGGAAGCTGATGTCAGATCAACAGCTCTCCAAAATACGTGGCTTCAAACCTAAGCACTTTTCCTTCAATGTCGAAGGTGGGCGTTGCGAAACGTGCAAAGGAGAAGGCGAGCAAATTATCGAAATGCAGTTTTTGGCGGATGTGCGTTTGGTGTGTGAAGAATGCAATGGAGATCGCTTTAAACGAGAGGTACTAGATGTGACCTACAACGGTAAGAACATTGCCGAAATTCTAGATCTAAGTATCGACGAAGCCATTGATTTTTTCGCGGATGCAAAAGATGTGAGTAATCGCCTGCGACCGCTTCAAAATGTGGGTTTGGGCTATGTGAAACTAGGACAATCTTCCAATACGTTGTCAGGTGGAGAAGCACAACGCGTGAAACTAGCTTCGTTTTTAGGAAAAGAACGGACTAAGGAGAGTATCTTGTTTATTTTCGATGAACCAACGACTGGCTTGCATTTTCACGACGTCGGTATTCTGCTGGATGCCTTGAATGCGTTGGTGGAAAAGGGACATACTGTTCTGGTGGTCGAGCATAATTTGGAAGTGATTAAGTCGGCAGATTGGCTCATTGATTTGGGTCCAGATGGCGGAAAAAATGGCGGGCAACTGTTGTATCAAGGTGTACCAGAAGGGATTGTGAATGTGACGGATTCGCATACGGGGCAGTTTTTGCGGGAGAAGCTTTCTTAGCAATGTGCAGTGAACAATGAACAATGCGCAACCTTTGATAATCGGTTACTTTGTTTCTTTTGAGTATAAATTCGTTTTTATGAGCAATCTGTTAGCCCTCAAAAGGCAACTATTAGTAGAATTAGAAGAGGATAAATTGCAACTTACGCCAGAACAAGAATCTATTTTGGATAAAGATTTGGCAGCTAGTGAATTAGAAGAAAATTTAGTGTCGCATGAAGAAGCTCTACAAGTTATGTCCAAATGGCTGAAGGAGTAGAATTCAGATAGGTTTAACAATGACACCAATTTCTCCAATTTTATCATCGCACCAATATCAACGAAACAATGCTAGAAGGCACACTCCTATTCCTAGTCATGGGCTTATTCGCTGCCATGCTGTTTTTGAATCTTTATTTCCGCATCAAAGTCTATAAAAGCTACAAAAAGCTGGTGCAAAACCGAGTCGAATTTGGCGTGAAGCACTTTCTAAATCAGGAGAAGATGGAGCAAGAAATTTATCCGCGCTATCCGCATATGCGCGAGGAGATCGATACGTTTGCGCGGCACATTCGCTACTCTGTCAAAATGGCGACGGTCTTGACGACTTTGATTACTCTGTTCGGGGGAATTTTGATGTATTTTAGGAATCATTAAAGGTGTCGGACGCTCCTTTTCATGAAGCGTCCAACACCTTTTAGTATAGAATTTTACGAATTGGCAGGCGGCAGAATACCTTCATCCACAGCAGCTTCTTTATAACCATGTAGCTGTACCGTATTTCGATTTTTCCGCAAGCGCATATTTAGAAATTCCACGCCCAGCGAAAACGCAATCGCAAAGTACAAATACCCTTTAGGCACTGCACCTACTTCTGAATCAAATAGCTCCAAGTGTGCCAAGTGCGCCGCTTCTGCGATCAGCATGAACCCGATCAAAATCAGGAAAGCTAAACCTAGCATCTGAATCGTTGGATGCTCATTCACGAATCGACCAACAGGGACAGCAAACAGCATCATAATCAAGACGGAAATCACGACCGCAATAATCATGATCGCCAGTGCGCCGACTACGCCATTCGTCATCCCGACGGCTGTCAAAATAGAATCAAAAGAGAACACGATATTAATGACAGTGATTTGAATGATCGCAGATTGGAGCGTTGATTGCTTCGTGGGCTTGCCAGCGGTTTGTTCGTGTTCGGGTCCTTCTAGTTTGTGGTGAATTTCCGATGTACTTTTATACAGTAAAAATAAACCTCCTAAAAACAAAATAATGCTTTGTCCTGAAAATCCTGCTTTAATCCAGTCGGTATCGAAGGTCAATGCTTTAATGGGTTCGTTCAAGGCGACTAATGCAGAGATACCGAACAACAAGGCAACACGCATGACCATTGCCAAGATCAACCCGATATTCGTGGCTTTCTTTTGTTGCTCTTTTGGCAGTTTATTAGCTGCAATCGTAATGAAAATGATGTTGTCAATTCCTAGAACAATCTCTAAAAACGTCAAAGTCAGTAAGCTCATCCACACAGCTGGATTCGCAAAGTCAGGCATGATAAATTCCATAGGTGTTTATTTTGAGAAAGTGAGAGCTTGAGAAAGCGAGAGACTAAGTAGAAAGGCATACTATTTTCACCTGCACTCTACCTACTAAGCGTTCCTAAATGTCCAATCACCATCTACTTTTTAGATTTTTTATAATTCTTCACCAAATAACAATCTTCTTCGGTGATGGGCGTAAAATAATCCGCTTCTTCAATCATAATTTGTGCCGTGGTGTCCTTCACCGCTGCTACTTCTACGCGTACGCCTTCTCCCCGCAAGTGTCGAATCAACTCTACGTAGTCTGAGTCGCCACTCATGATGATGATGGTATCGACTTTCCCAGCAATTTGTGTGGCTTTGATGGTCAGTGGAATATCTGCCGATTTGTGACAAGGGATGACCGAACCGTGAAAATTATTCAGTAGTCGTTCGGCTAACTTAGCAGAAATACTTTTCCCTTCTCGAAAGTAGATCAAGCGACTCAGTCCACGTTCGTTCAGGAGTCTAGGAATTAGGGAATCAAAGTCTACTAGTGCATTTGTTTTACCGACTAAAGATTGTAAGCTTAGCTCTATGTTATTGCCGTCAATTAAAATAGCGACGGATTGGTTGATGTTTATATTTAACTTATCGTTCATTTAGTTGTGTTTGTTCAAATTAGGGCGTCAAGTTACTTAATCAATAAGTGTCTCTTTATTATTTTGTTCTATTCCGTGAAAAATTTAGCCTCGTTTTATGGTCGGCTACTCCGCTTTTGTACGCGCACCGTTCGGATTATTTTGTTTCGATCATCAAATAGTCCTACCAAATAAATGCCATCTGGCAAATCACTAATGTCATAGCGTTCGTTGTCTTGCACATTAAAATCTTTGACTTTCTTTCCGACAATATTATATACTACCAACCGCTCCACATCGTCTTGCTGTGCCAATCGCATAAAGTCAGAAGAAGGATTAGGAAAAATCGTAGACCGGCGTTGGTTCTTGCTCTCGACAGCTAAGCGAATATCCTCTGCTGCGATGATGACCTCTGGTTGATCGATCAAGTACAATTCTATACCCAACAACATCTGTCCTGCTGCGCCATTGGGCGTCACTAGCACATCTAAACGAACCCGTTCTTTTGGAGCTAAAACCACAGGTTCGTTTAAATAAAAGTCAGCGTTGACATTGGAGTCGACGAAGTCAGCATATTGTCGATTGGTATCTTGAATTTGAATTGCCCAAGCGTTAGGAACTTGTAGTGGATTGCGTTCCCAACGGACACTTAATTGTCGATTGGTATTGTTCTTTAGAAAGCCCGCTAGGACAATGGGCTGATAGGAATTAAACAAATCCATACGAACCGTGCTGTCGCTAGATAGAGGCGTGAACGTGAGTACCTGCGCCCGTGTCAACTGCACGACGAAAAGTAGCCAAAAAAGCGTTAGGGTGAGTTGTTTCATCTGTTGGTGGATTGTTGCTGTTTTTCTAGTCGCGAAGAAACGCTACATTTGTTAGACTACGAAGTAGATTCTCGCTATAAACGCTTATTTGATGGTGAATTGTTTACCTATCCTTTTCTTTAACCGTACGTGCTGTCCTTCTTTTTTTGTGCAAAGAAGTTGCTACCTGTTGCTTGCATTTAGTCTGTGGAGTAGTTGTGAAGCCCCTACTGCCGATGCTGTTCCTGTCAACGAAACCGATGGTGTGGAAACCAATGCAAACAAACATGATTCTCCATTAAGTGCCGCCACCGCCACTTACGAGTATGCACAAAATATGATAGTGGATAGCACGCATCGGGTAGAATTTACGATCTCTAGAGGATGGCAAGAAGAGTTGATTCGGGACATTACTAGCTCATTTGAAGAAAATGACTCGTTGGCGCAACAAGAAATATGGATCGGAGAATTGGTAGAGGTCGAATTGATAGACCCCAATGAAGGTAAATACTTTTCCATTGTCCCATTAAGTGTTCCTCAGCAGCGCATTCTCGCAACAGATACCACTTTTCATATTTGGCAGTGGAATGTCAAGCCCTTGCAAACAGGCAGTTTACCTTTAATTATGCGCGCTTTCACGACTGTTAATGATGAAGACTACAACATTCCAGTTTTTGATACGCGCATTGATGTGACAGCGAAAGCAAAAGAAGTTACCCCACCTGGATTCAACTACTTAAACATGGTATATGCCCTATTGGGCGTTGTTCTGTTGAGTCGAATCGGACTAACTATTTTTAGAAATAGAGGAAAACACGCCACCAAAAAAATAGAACTACCCATTTCATTAGCCACAGATCTAGCCGATCAGATTGGTGACAATAAAACGCTCTCAGTTTTAGAACAATTGGAAACCTACCTCCGCCAACGAGAGTCGCGCGATTTGTCAGATGTGCTACTATTGAAGGCGAGTTGGTTAGAAAATCGGCGGAAAGGCAACTTGAATGTCATTAATGATGATACGGAAAGTATTGAAAATGCGCGAATTAACTTGGCGGTGTTGGAGTTAATAGAAGCACTGAAAGACAAGTCATAGCAACAGGTAATTATATCCTGTCTTTATCGAACGTCTTTGGAAAAGCGATAGGCAATGGAGGTGACTAAAAAGAAATTCTGATTCGTCAGACTTATCTCTGGTCGATTGTCGATGAAAAATTCGTCATTGGTAGATAACAGCCGTGCTTCTAATCGACAGACGACAGCAGCAACAGGTGAATAATCCAGATTCCAAGAAAAGGCAGTCACTCGATCTGGCAGCGCAAAAGCTGGTACAATAGTTCCTGCTTCGTCTTGATACAACTCTCCTCGAAGCGCCATTTGCCATTTATCGTTGATCGTTACTTGACCAATAAGGGCTGCGCCAAGCCATGTATTGTAATCTGTGCTTTCCTTAGCCTCTTGTTCTACGCCAATATCGAATCCAGCTATTAAACTAAAATTTTTGTTGAGTTGCCAGCGTCCAAACAAGTTGCTGAAATAACGCATTCGTCTTTCCTCTTCGGGAAAATTATTGCCCACGAAAGTACTCCAATTGTAAGTGGTTTCTTCGTCAGGTGTAAACGTCAACTGAGTGCCAAAAGACGGTAGCGCGTTGCCTTGCGCTCGTTGAATTACCTGCCAACCATTCATCACCAAGGCAGCAGCCGTCCATTTTTCATTTGGGGTGATAGTCAGTTTTGCGCCTGTGACGAAATAAGGCGAATTTTCTGCCATAATGGAGCGCGTCAAGGTCATATTGTCCATAGAAATCGCACTCTCGAAACCGATATAAGAGGGCAATACACCAGCATCCAACCAGATAGATTGTTGCTCATTCAGTGCGACACCCACGTTGGCT
>CAYLPW010000156.1:0-11984 GCA_964385665.1 uncultured Saprospiraceae bacterium | reverse complement strand
GCCAGCGATTCGCCAGCGGAGGCTGCTGTTTGGACAATGTTGTTTTCTAGAATATTGGAGGTTTTGAAAAAACGCAGTATTGCCATAGAAAGTACGGCTGCTGGAATGCTTGCCGAAACCGTCAAGCCTGCAAAAAGCCCTAAATACGCATTTGCCGCAGCCAATACGACAGACAGCAGTGCGCCGAGAATGAAAGCTTTGACTGTTGTTTCTGGCAGCTTTTGGTCTGCGCTGATGTAAGGTTGGTGTTTTTCTTGCATAAAGCAGTTTTCGTTTGTTTACAGCGATGAAGATAAAGGTTTCGCATGTGGATTTACTAAATTCTGAAAAATTTAGCCCATTTGGTTCTCTTCTTCGCCGAACTGCTTTTCTCATACATTTGTTAAAATCAGCATAACACCTAGCTGCCAGGACACGTTTCTCTTTTTCAACAACGTTTCACCCAACATGAATAAATTACTGCTCTTAACTGTAAGTATCGCCTTTGCACTCCAATTGTCTGCACAAGGCTATGATACGGCTTTTGGACTTCGATTAGGGACTGAATGGGGCGCGACCTTCAAACAACGTCTCGCCAAACGCACCACTGGTGAGTTTTTGATTCAGTACAACAATCCTCGTAAGGAAACGACGCTGACTGTTTTGGGACAACAGCATTTTCCATTACTGGTACGCAACTTCAATATCTATGGCGGTGGTGGTATTCATAAGGGTTTCGTCGATGCGGACGGGGGAGACGCGCCGTATAAAGATCCGTTTGGGCTGACTTTAATTGGTGGCGCAGAAGTTTCATTGGGGCGCATCAATGTGTCTTGGGACATTAAACCTTCTATTAACGTCATCGGTGGTGAACGAACGATCTATACGCATACTGGCGTTTCGGTGCGCTACATCATCGACAAGCGCGAACTCATTAATCGAAGAAGCGACGGTGAAAAAGCACGCGACAAGCGAAAGAAAGAAAAGGCAAAAGAAAAACGAAAAAAACAACGCGCGAAGGAAAAAGAGAAGCGCCAGAAGGATGGGGAAGGCTTTAATTGGAGGGTTTGGGAGCGAGATGGGGGGTGAATTGCGAATTATGTTTGGTTCGGTGCGATACTTAGCTACTGTAACTTCGACCTTGATTTTGCACTAGGTTTGGGTATTGCGCTTTAATTTGGTGTCATGATGATTGCGTTAAATAGTTGAAGAGAAGTCAGTTAAGTGGAACTTTTCGTGCAAAAGGTCATCCTGTTTCATCAGCCGATCCAAGCCCACTCGTCCAATTTGATGAAAAATAAGTCGTTTTCTGATTCCTTCAAAACCTAAGCCTGCCAATACTGATGGACAAATTAAATTTGGTAGCAATGTCAAAGATCTTTTTGATCTCTTCAAAAATCAATAGAACTTAACAGCCCTGTGTCGGCACATGAGGGCATGAACAACGAGTGGTTCGTCAATATTGTATTGTTGAGCATAACGGAACATTACCTCAAGTTGCCTACTTGAAGAAACCGCCGTGATACGAGAGTACGTCCGGTGGTGTGAGAGGACGAAAAGACCAATAGTCAAAAAAACTATTGCTCTTTTCTCCTACTCGTTTTTTGGTAGAGGTAGCCACAAGTTGCTTATCAAGTCGTACAGCTACTTCATCTGCTGAAGGATTGACGGCAATAACAACACCTTCTGGGCTGAGGAGTAATTTGCTAGGAATAGAACGAATACCGTACAGTTGAGGAATAGCACCCTCAAATTCTTGATAGTCCGTAACATGATATATCCAATTCAATTTATCTTTTTCGATAGCTTTTTGCCAAGCTCCTTCTTGACGTTCTAAAGCTACACTAACGATGTGAAAGTTGTCCGCTTCTCGATACTCTTGATCGTGATAGCCCTGATACAACTCGACTAGATTGGGGTTGTCTTTCCGACAAGGTGCACACCAGCTTGCCCAAAAATCGAGCAGTACGTAGTTTCCTTTTAGAGCGGCTAACTCAAACGATTCTCCATTTAACAGTGTAGCTTCAAAATTAGGAGCGCGATCCCCTTGTATGATATCGGGCTGCATGTATTTTTGGAATACAAAAAAGGCAATTACAATGCCTAGTAAGGCTAAAAGACCAATCGTTTTACTAGCATTTTTCATAGCTATTCAATTTTCAGATGGAGCAATCGTAGATGACCATTTTTTGATGATCTTACGCATACTCTTCTCTATTTTTTGATACGGCAAAAACTCCTTCGCCGTGTAAATGAGCATACAGGCACAATGTTGATTTTGTTGTGCGATCTGTTCAGTAATTTCATGTTTGTGGAGTCGCCAAACTTCTCTCATCTGTCGTTTGATCCGATTACGATCCACCGCTTTCTTAAACTTTTTTTTGGATACACTTACTGCCATTTGCACGGGAACTGTACCTACGTCAGTGACTTGCCAAACTAGAACCATAGGGTAAGCGGCACATGAGTGACCTGTCGAGAAAAGTTGCTGAATCTTTTTTTGACTTTTCAAATGCTCTTGGCTTGGAAAAGTGAATTTGCTAGACATATTAAGAACTTTAGTAGATAGCTGAGAAGTGTAAAATGATTAGGTCTTTCTGAACGTTTTCGACATCAAAAAGTCAATTTATTGCTGATCTTCCACAAAAGTATAGTTTTGAAAAATAGTTTTCTTTGTGCTATCATTCTGATAGTAAACTTTTAGAAGAGCGTTCAGTTGTATTTCGGTCGTTCACGAAAACTTATAGAACAGATGAATGAAATAGACAAAAATCAGGTGGTTACTATTACTTACGATCTGCGAGAGGGGGATAGCAAGGGGGAACTATTGGAGCGTATGGATGCCAACTATCCATTTACTTTTTTATTTGGAACGGGTGCTCTTTTGCCTGCCTTTGAAGCTCATTTGAAAGGATTGACTGAACGCGATAGTTTTGATTTTACACTGTCTCCTGCCGAAGCATACGGGTCTGTGGAAGAAGCCAATATTGTCAATGTACCACGAGCAGTTTTTCAAGTGGAAGGCGTAGAGCCTCCTAACTTAGTTGTACAAGATAATTTTGTAGCGTTGACAGATGATTTGGGGGAAACACATCATGGACAAATCATCGCTATCAACGATCTAATGGTCAAGGTCAATTTTAATCACGTAATGGCTGGAAAAGTATTACATTTTACAGGAGCCATCTTACAGATCAGACCAGCTAGTGTGGATGAAATCGTTCGTCAACACCACATTCCAGATAGTGGTATTCAAAATAGGCGTATTGATGAATGATAGCCTTATATTTAAAAATCAGTCGAAAGAAGAACACATGCAGATGCATTCATTTTGGTTAATAGCAAATTTACTAATCGTTATTCTATTTGCGAGTTGTCGTTCAGAATATGAGCAACTGGTAGCCACAGAAATGGCAAGTGGAGAACAGCATGATAGCCTCTTTTTGGGTATACACTTTGGTATGACTTCCAAAGATTTTTATCAGCACTGTTGGGAACTCAATAAACAGCAACTCATCAAAGAAGGGCCTCAAAATATGAGTGTCGAATACAATCTAGACGATCAACTACGGCAGAGAGGACATATGTATTTCTATCCCGAATTTAAAGACAATGAAATACACGAATTGCCAGTAACTTTTAGTTATGATGCATTTTCTTGGTCTGATGCCACCAGTTTGGACACTCTGCACGAAGATGTAGTTCAGCTAATGGAAGAATGGTATGGTGAGTTTATAGAAATTAAGCATCCAGAAAAAGGCAGTATTTTGGTACGTGTAGATGGTAACCGCCGCATCCGCCTATTCCGTGATCCTCGTGCCAATAAAGTTAGAGTTATTTTTACGGATTTGAATGTACTTTTGAATGAAAAAGAGGAAACAATAGCATCAGAAACATAAGAGCTAAACAAATCTGAAATACAAAGGCGCATAGAAGCTGCACCAAATTGATTTAGCCGTTTACAGTTGAATATGATCCTCTAGATTCAAGACGGTCTTAAGCCCTCGAAGCTAAAGAAAGGCAATGGACTAAAGCCAGATTGAGATAAGCAGTACGATAATCTGATACAGTAATGCTAGTTTTTAAACGTTTAAATTATCTCAACTTAAACACAATCCATAGTCTCTCCGCATTAGAATAATAGCTCACCATATTCTCTACACTGGAGTTGTAGTCACAGCTCTATTACACAGCATTTTTTTTGGATTAACTGTTTAGACTGCCATATCTATCGGTAAAATAATATATTTGCGGCGTCATAATGAGGTGACTTTGCTATAGATGTAAGTACAAACATTTTACCGTTTCCACTCGTAGAAAACGACATGAAGTTCATGAAACCAAAATATTCATCAATCAACACTTTATTTCAACATTTCTGAACGACTCGTTTCAGAAGATTATCATTCAAGCATTTCATCCCTATGAAAAGAGTACTTATTACTGGAGCCGCAGGATTTTTAGGCTCTCATCTATGCGATCGCTTTATCAAAGAAGGGTATCATGTCATCGGCATGGACAACCTTTTGACAGGCAGTCTAGACAATATTGAACACCTTTTTCCACTAGATCAATTTGAGTTTCATCACCACGATATTACAAAGTATGTACACGTGCCAGGCGAACTGGATTATATCATGCATTTTGCCTCACCAGCTAGTCCTATTGACTACCTAAAGATGCCTATTCAGACACTGAAAGTAGGTGCCTTAGGTACGCATAATATACTAGGCGTCGCAAAAGATAAAAACGCACGTATTTTAGTGGCTTCTACCTCCGAAGTGTATGGCGATCCGTTAATCCACCCGCAGACAGAAGACTATTGGGGAAATGTAAACCCTATAGGACCTAGAGGCGTGTATGACGAAGCAAAACGCTTTTTGGAAGCGATCACAATGGCTTACCATACTTACCATCATGTAGAAACCCGTATCGTTCGTATCTTCAATACCTATGGGCCGCGTATGCGTGTCAATGACGGTCGAGTATTACCAGCGTTTTTTTCTCAAGCTATTCGAGGAGAAGGATTGACTGTATTTGGAGATGGCTCACAGACGCGCTCGTTCTGTTATGTAGACGATTTGGTAGAAGGCATCTATCGGTTGCTGTTGAGCGATCACGATCAGCCAGTGAATGTTGGTAACCCAGATGAAATCACTATCAAAGAGTTTGGAGAAGAAATATTAGAACTAGTCGGGAATCCGAACGCTCGGCTAGTATACAGAGATTTACCTAAAGATGATCCAAAAGTGCGCAAGCCAGATATTACTAAAGCAAAAAGCATATTGGGATGGACACCTAAGGTGAATCGTGCTGAAGGACTAAAATTGACTTATGAATACTTCAAAAAGGTCGTTCCTGCGCAGAGTGAAGTAGCTTGATTGAAACCAAAAAACGTTTATAGGCAACTCTTTCAAAGTCAGCAGAGAGTTGCCTTATTTTATTCAAACAGTCAGGTGTAATATTTTATCGTCTATGACGACCACAAGCTCAGCAGAAACGATGAACTAATAAGTTCCTGATGTAGGTAGAGTGCGGCTATTTTGAGCTTGGCTTCACTTTTGAGAGAGATAAGGAATTCCTTTACAGGAAGAAAAAGCTACCTGGCTGCATTGAAAATAGCAGCTTAGTTAGACAGGCGTAGACTTGGGGCATCAGCGATCCGAAAGCTATTGGATTTCAACGCTGCATAAGCTCAAAAGAGCAAGTTGTAAACGAGGAAGTTATTGTTGAACTTTCACTAAGTCAGCTACCATGAATGAATAATAAAGTATAGATAAGCATTCGATGATAAAGTAGATAAGACTTGAATGGCAATTTATTTAGGTCGTACCTACTAACTACAAATTATAGGTTATAACTTATGTGGAGAAATAAGCGAAAAGTAAACAGGGCAGCGTGGATGGGTGGATTATTACTCATGCTAGTAGCAACTACTAGCCTAAAGGCACAAATAACACAACTTGATCCTAGTAAAATGCAAGAGATTTCTGTCGTTTTGGAAAACGCCAGAGCAGAGATCAAAGAGAGAGGACTAGACGAACAGGAAGTAGTCGCACGCATGAAACTTAGAGGGGTGGACTTAGAAAATATTGATCCACTTACTGCTGATCCTACCCAAATACAAGCTGTATTCAATGACGTAATTGCAGAACTAGAGCGAGAAGAACAAAGCAACTCCAGTGTAGAACCGAGTCAGTCTCCTACCGCTATAGTAGTTGATACTACGACTAGTACGATCAATGTAGAAGATATTGTAACTCAGAAAATTGATGAGGAACTCGGAGAAGCGAAATTATATGGGCATCATATTTTTAGAAATGGTAGCCTCCGCATCAATCGAGACTTTTCTAAAGTAAAAGCACCCGAAAGCTACCGATTAGGTGCCGGTGATCAGGTAGCTATCTCTATATTCGGAACCTCCAATGCAACATTTAAGTTAATTGTTGCTGAAGATGGATTTCTGCGTCCTGTTGGGGTGCGACCGATCTATTTGAAAGGAGTACCGCTAAGTCAAGCGCGACGTATTATTACTAGTGCTTTTCAGCAGCGTTATCGCTTCAATGACAATCAAATTGAAATAGGTTTAGACTTGGCACGAACGATCAATGTAAACATCGTTGGTGAAGTTCTACTGCCAGCTGATTATAACCTACCCGCCACCAACAATATCGTCAATGCATTAACACAAGCAGGCGGACCTACTAATATCGGAAGTGTGCGACAGATCGAATTGATAAAAGGTGACGAACGCTTACTATTTGATTTATATGCTTACTTACTCAATCCTGCGGAAGCAAACGAGTTTTCTTTAGAGGAAGGTGACTTCATCAACGTTCCGGTACTGCAAAAAGTGGTGACCATCAATGGAGCTGTACGTCGTCCTTTTCGATACGAACTATTGGAAGGAGAAAACCTATCTAGACTGATAGAGTACGCCGCTGGATTAGAACCTAACGCCTATATTTCCAATATTAATGTGCGAAGAATAGATACCGAAAATGAAGCTCTCCAGATTTTGGATGTAAACTGGAGAGCGTTACAGGCTCAAGGGCTAGACTTTGAACTCCAGAGCAATGATGTCGTCACTATACGTAGTATCGAGAAAAGGTATCAAAACTACGTAGAGATAATAGGAAATGGAGCTGTAGAATTTCCAGGAGAGTACCAGCTGCAGGAGGGAATGCGTATCAGTGATCTAGTACAAAAAGCGCGTTTAGAAAAGGAAGCTAGAACAGATGTTGTTTTTCTAACACGTGTACAAGCAGATGGTACGACAGACTATGAGCGTATCAATTTACAAGAAGTATTACAAAATCCAGGTGGGAGTGCTGACCTTATTTTACAAGCAGAAGATCGCTTGCGCATCACCCAGCAAAGTGAGTTTACAGATGTAGGTTTTGTAAGTGTATTCGGAGCTGTCCGAAAGGATAGTACGATAGTCGAGTTGGGCTTCAATGATGAGTTGAGGGTAAGTGATGCCTTATTTCTATCAGGCGGTCTACAGCCGAATGCTAATGCTTACGCCTTTTTGACTAGACAAAATCCTAATAATTCTGAAGAGCGCAATAGTCGGGCTATCAATGTACGAGACATAGTGGATAACCCTGGTGGAAGTGCTGATTTAGTGCTACAGCCTTTTGATCGTATTGAAGTCTTTTCCAATCAAAGATTTACAGAAACATTCAACGTACAGGTTCGTGGGGCAGTACGCTCTCCAGGCAGTTATACCTATACAGAGAACTTAACGCTTCGGGAGTTAATACAACGATCCGGCGGTTTGAAGTTGGGTGCAGCTACTAATAAGGTAGAAGTATTCCGTATTCAGTTTGAGGAAAATGAAGCTACACAGACGATAGTTGCTGTTCTTGAGGTAGACGAAGATATGAGAGTTAATAACGATGACTTCTTGTTGCAGCCTTTAGATATCGTAGTGGTACGTCGTGTCCCCGATTTTGATTTGATTCAAACTGTCGAAATAATTGGTGAGGTTCAATATCCAGGTGATTATCCATTGATTGACCAAAATGAGCGCATACGTTCTATTATTGAACGCGCAGGTGGCTTGACAGTGGAAGCTTTTGCAGAAGGAGCTACATTGTATCGTAACCTTGATACTATTGGATATGTAGTTTTTGATTTTGAGAAAGCAATGACTAGTAAAGGTTCTATAGATAACTTGATTTTGAAATCAGGAGATGTTATTCGAGTACCTAAACAACAGGATTTAGTTGCTATTTCGGGAGCTACCAAGGCAGTAGAATTGTTGCCAGGTACTTATCTTCAAGACGATGAGATTGATGTAGTATTCAATGAAGGAAAGCGTGCCATGTACTACATTAAAGAGTATGCAGGAGGAGTCAGTCAAGATGCACGAAAAAGTGGAATTGCTGTGCGACAGTTCAATGGAGAACTGGATCGTACCATTAACTTTGGATTGTTTAAAATCTATCCTAAAGTTAAGAAAGGAGGTGCAATTACTATTCCATACAAGCCGCAGGATGAAATTGCAGAATCAGAACCTATCGAAACAGAACCTATCGACTGGGGGGAAATCGTCTCTAATACGATTGCCCAACTGACGGCTGTCTTTACATTGATCTTCTTGATTGAAAGTCGAACTAACTAGTAAAAAAAAGCGATTTGATAACTATCAGATCGCTTTCTTTATAAACGTTCTTCTTTACTTATCCACCTAGCTTACCGATGAAATAAGCAGCGCGTTCGCCATATTTGCCACCAGTGGGTACTTTCTTGTAAGCTTCCAATGCAGCAGCATCGTTGCCCATAGCAGTGTATACTTCACCTTCTAGCATATAGAATTTACCCAAATCTTCTTCTTCAGCAATAGCAGCTGTAGTAGCTCCTTGCGCATACTTTAATGCTTCGGCGTAGTCCGCCTTCTTAGAGTAGGCTTTTGCTACATAGTAGCTGACATCGCCATCATTTGCCGCCACTGGATGTGCTATGATTTTTTCAATCATCAGATTGTGATCTTTCATCCGCGCGATTTTTAGGAAGGCACTTCTGTATAGTTTGAGTGCTTTCGCTTCATCTTGTCCTGCGGCGATGTATTTTTCTCCTGCCACTAAATAAGCTTCTGCCGCATCTGCATCGTTGCCACCTTTGTCTAGTGCTTGTGCTCGACCCAGGTAAAGTGCATAGAAGTCACCCATTTCTAGCCCTTTGTCGAAAGTAGCCAGTGCTTCTTCGTACTGCTTTGCTTTACGTTGTGTATTGCCCAAGTAGTAAGCAGCACGCACACCGTTTTCCTTCGATAACTCCAACACTTGCATAGAGGTGGAATCACCTTCTTCGGCAGCTTCTGCTTTAGCAATAGCTCCTTCGAAGGCAGGCAGTGCAGCAGCATAATCCTTAGCCTTTAGCAATGCAACGCCATCATTGTATAGATCAGCTGCTGATTTTTCATCTTGTGCTTGTACGCTCAAACACACACAAATAAGCAAAAGTGTTAAACTGAATGCTTTCATCATAATTGTAAATAGTTGTTTAGTGATAAAATAACAACACCTGAAGCTTGAAGCTATATCCAAACCATAAAAGTGATGGATACAGATTGAAGTCAGGTGTCAATGGTAATAAAATTTATATATAAATAAATAATTTATAGCTCTAAGAAGGTGCTTAAGTAGCAAGTCTGTTGCTTTCAGTACGTTACTTCCTATGTGAAGACGTATATGTAAGCAAAAACGGCTACTCTAACTAAAAAATGTGACGTCAAGAAAACGGTAATTGACTGATCTTTAAATTACTGCTTCCAAGGCACATCATAGTCTTGCCCCGATAGCTTCTTATCTAGATTATGAATACCATCGACAAAGCGGATAGTACCTGAGCGCGACCGCATCACAATACTTTGTGTGGTCACCACATTGCTAGATCGAAACTGTACACCACGCAAGAAGTTACTGGTAGTGATGCCAGTAGCGGCAAAAAAGGTGTTTGGACTACTAATTAAGTCGTCAATCGTCAATACTTCATCCAAATTAGTGCCTTCTTCTTCTAGTCGCTTACGTTCAGCAAAACTCTGAGGGGCGCGTTGACACTGAATCTCTCCATCTAAAGCACGCACAGCCGCCGCAGTCAAAATTGCTTCAGGCGTTCCTCCGATTCCGAATAAAGCATCAACATCTGTGTTCGGTAACATTGCTGAAAGGCTGCCTGCCACATCCCCATGCGCGCCTAATAAGATACGAACCCCACACGCTCGTAGTTCTTCGATCAGTGTACTATGTCGGGGTCTATCCAGTACAAATACGGTGAGTGCACTAGGACGTTTATCTAGAGCTTCAGCAATATTTTTTATATTTTGGGTAGGCGAAGAGTTGATGTCAATAGCTCCTTTTGCCGCATTTGGAACAACAATCTTGTTCATATAAAAAGAACTTCCAGGCTTCAACATACTATCTTTTTCTGATAGGGCAATCGTCGCGATGGCATTTGGTTGACCATTCGCCAATAGAGTAGTACCTTCCACTGGATCGACAGCAATATCAACTTCGGGTCCTTCTCCATTGCCTACTTTCTCACCGTTGAACAGCATCGGTGCTTCGTCTTTCTCTCCTTCTCCTATAATGATCGTTCCATTTATACTAATTCTATTCAAATAATGTCGCATGGCATCTACTGCGGCGCCATCTCCTCCTTCTTTGTTGCCTTTCCCGACGAAAAAGGAGGAAGAAATCGCTGCCAGTTCTGTAACACGAACGATCTCTAATGCTAAATCTCTGTAAGCCATTGAATAGTCTTTTTAATAGTTAAATGATGATTGGACAAGTGAGTACTGTTGATAGGAGTAGCAGCAATCATCCACCACTCACTGGTGGTATAATAACTACTTCCTCTTGATCGTCCAAAATACGATGATCTTGTTCATAGGTTGTACCTACAGCGAAAGATAAGGAACGCAACTGTTGGAACGATGGATAATGATGAAATAAATACTGTTTTAGATCAGCAATGGTAGCAGCTTCAGCTAGCTCAATAGTCATAGCAGGTGCTGCTAAAATGTCTTTTGCGATACCAAAGGCGAGTAGACGGATAGTCATAATGAATGTTGCTTTAAAAAAGTATGTAACGTTTGCCAACTCAACTGTGCACATGTTTTACGGGCAGGGTAGTGCTGAAGAGCTGCAAAAACAGCCGTTTCTTCAGTAGGAGGAACTCCACTCGTGTCTTTCAAATAATTGTCATACTGCTCCAGTAACGTTCGAGCGTAGGCGATAGGTTGGTCGTTCATAGATTGTACTAAAATAGAAGTTGCTGCTTTTGATATGGCACAGCCATTTCCGTAGAATGAAAGCTGTCGAATATATCCATCCACCACCTCAAAATAGAGGTCATAGCGATCTCCGCAAAAATAATTGTACGCTTGAAGGTGATAAGATGCATCTTTTTGCTCGTAAAAACGATACGGAGAAGTGCTATGCACTAAAATAACATCTTCGTATAACTCTCGCAACAAATCATCCATAGCAATACGCTTTAAACGCAAATAGTGTTAATCGAACTATTCCGCCAAAATAAAAAAGAGTTGTTAGACAGCAGCGACTAACAACTCTTTTTTTATTTAAAATCTTGGACTCAACAGTGTTATACAGCTGCTTCCACCGCTTGTTGATGATACGATTTCCATTCCGCTTCAGAAAAGGACTCTCTTCCTATTTTGAGTTCTTTTGCACTCTTCAATGCTTCTAGTGCTTTGTCTGGCTCTCCGCTCCCTAAAAGCGCACGACCGAATAGAAAGAACGCGTCTTTGAGCACATCTATGTTCGGATCACCTTCAGCAAACTTGCGATTGGTGAATAGCTTGAATTCGAAGGCAGCCTTACTATACTCTTCCAATTTGATGTAGCATTCCCCTTTTAATTTGCGTGCTTTCCAATAAATAGACTCATGCGCAATAGAATTTCTGACCGTTTTATCTAAGTCATCAATCGCTTTTTCTAACTCTCCACGCATAATGTAAATTAGCGCACGACCAT
>CAYLPW010000155.1:0-12053 GCA_964385665.1 uncultured Saprospiraceae bacterium | reverse complement strand
ATTGATTTCTAAAAAAAAATTAAATACAAAAAGATACCAGCTTGCTAGTGTGAGTCTCAATTTTCTTACGAATGAACATGCAAGTAATGGACTGGATAGGTATCCAGTACAATTAATATGTTTCAAATCGTTTTTGCTCGGAGAGTGGATTTAGATGTGCAATTTAAACATATTTTGTCAAAATTGCTAATATTTTTTGTTAGCTGCCTACTGATGCAGTAGACACGACAACGGTTTGCTATCTCTAAGGTAGACAATCTTTTTTAATAAAAGGGTTGGGTGCTTATTCATTTTTTTCCAATTATGGAGCAACTCCTATCTTTTTGAGCTGTTGTCGTTCCTTTCTCTTGTTCTCTTTTTACACAGTCATCATTTATTTCAACAACGCTACCTTATCTATGACTTCAATTCGCGCGATTCTATATGATTTTGATGGAACGATTGTTAATTCTGAAAAGGTCAATTTCCAGTGTTGGAAGGACTGCATGCAGCTAGTCGGTGTGACCTTGACCGAAGAGGAATATTTGTTAGAATACATTGGTCATCCGATGCTAGATAACATTGAACGAGTTATCCAAACGTATAATTTAGAGGTAGAAGTGGAAGACATGGTTGCTAATGGGCAACAATGGTATGCCGAACGCCCTGAAGCGAAGATTTTCCATTTCATGCCTCATGCACTGGAAAGTATACAATTCTACCATGATCTAGGCGTCCGACTAGCAATAGTGACAGGTAGTCAGCGACACTCTATTGATCGCTTTTTCCAACAGTATCCTAATATGCATAACTACTTCGAGTTCGCGGTGACAGCTACAGATGTCGAACGTAGCAAACCTGATCCTATGTCCTATCAATTGGCTTTAAAACAATTGGATTTGCCAGCAGAACAGGTAGTTGCCTTTGAGGACACTTGGAGTGGCACAACTTCGGCGAAGGGGGCGGGCATTCGTTGTTACGCGATTCAGCAAGCGGCTGCATTGCGAGCACAGTTGGATATTGCAGATGGTGTATTTAGGAACTTGAAAGCGGCGAAGGAGTATTTAGTCACTCATCAACTGATTAGCGCATCGCAAATCCATCAATAGCTTATACATACTAAGTGACCATCCTGACGGTCTAATTCTGAAATGTGGTTTAAGTAGCTGAACTGCCACTGCTGCACTTAATCAACAGCTGAAATAGCCAACAGCCAAAAAATCACTTTTTCTCAAAGTATAAATAGATGTAAACTGCTGCGCCAAAACTAGTCGCGTCAGTCGACACTAATTTGTAACCCTGTCTGCTATATTCATCTAACTTTTCCTGAATATCCTGTTGCGAATCTTTTGCGATATGTTTTCGATCTAGGGTCATTTTGGAGTAGTAGATGAGGGTTTCGACTTTGTAATCACTCATAGTAGTGCGTGTTTAAAATAAAAAAGCAATATAAGAAAGGTCCAGCTACTTTTGTACTACCCCTTCAATAAACGCATCTTCTCCATGTGCCATTGCGCTCAAAATACCTTCCTTCATCGCAAAATAAGAAGTCGTTAATTCACTGATGGATAGTTCATTCAGTACCCACTGAATCAGTAGAAAAGCAACGCTAATGTATTTGACCCGTTCTCTAGGAATCTCGGGTGTTTGGTAAAGTTCAGCTTCGGTACTTTGTAGGACACGCATTTTAAAAACATCAAAATCGGCAAGGTCAGAAATGCTATAAGTATTACTTTTTTTAATGTTGGGTAAATAGGCCGCCATGACGTCGAATGTACCAGAAGCACCGACTAAACGGGTGACGGGAAACTGCTGTAATGCCTGACGAAGTGAAGTTAGTTGTTGATCTAAAAAAGCAAGTAAATCGGCTGTTTCTGTTGCTGAAATCGGGTTGCTCTGATGAAATTTTTTCCACAATACAGAAACACCTATTTCAAAGCTTGCTGCCCAATAAACTTGCTGTGCATCTGCAATGATAAATTCTACACTGCCGCCACCAATGTCCATAATGACGACCCGTTCTTTCTCCAAAATAGGGACAGCCAAACGGACGCCACGCTGAATCAATTCGGCTTCTACCTCCCCATCGACCACTTGAATGTCGATACCAGTCACTGTCTTCACTTCTTCCACAAATACCTGACTATTACTAGCGGCTCGTAGAGCTGCCGTCCCAATCGCGTGTACTTTCTCAATCTTAAATTGCTCCAATACCTCACTGAAATGTCGCATGGCTAAAACTCCACGATTGAACGGAACTTCACCTATCGTTTCAATACCTAACTCTCCCAACTGAACGTAGATGCGCTCTTGATGGAGTTTGTGAAAGCCGTTTTCGACAACTTGTGCAATGAGAAGATGAAAAGTATTCGTTCCTAGATCAATGACAGCGAAATTGCGCATATATTTGAATTTAGTTTGTTCTGTTCCAACCTAGTAAACCCACTTAAACTTGACAGGTTTGAGTAAAAGTTAGAATTTTTTGCCTTCTGACGCATCTGTGAGCCATATGGCTGTTCGGCTTGAGCGATCCTCTAAAGATGACATTTGTCACTACGCTAGAGTAATGATATAAACCTAATAGAGATAGACGATAAGTAGGTACAGGTCTGACAAAACTTTCAACGTCCTCCTGTTGGGATGTGTGTTTTAGCCAATCCTCATCAGATCAATGCTATCGAAAGTCGCTTGAAAGTGTAATGGAGATGATGAAAGTCTTAACGAAAAATTTTGAGTGACGGCGGCAACTCCTCGTCAGTCTCAGTTGTCTATACATGTTCTTTAACAGGCACAGCTAATAGAAATAAGTGTTCCTTAAATAGATAGTCGAAAAATATCCATCAGCCATATTCCAATTTAAAGAAGTCAGATAAGCAGATATGCTTTCAATGATTTTGGAAATTTGGTTGCTGATGAAAGAAAAGTTCGTTTTAGCAACCACCAATACAATCTTAGAATGCGTTTTGGTAAATTCAATCGGGATACAAGATATTGTAGTAATCGAAGAAGTTGTAAATTTGTGCGTATAGGGCTTACGAAGAACACCCCTCAACATAGCACATGAGCCTCATATTAGGGTCATGTTATGAAAACTTTAAACAGGTTTAGCGGCGAATTATCCGAGACTTTTATGGATTATGTCGTCCAAATTGTAGAGCAGCGTGGCAACTGTTCCATTCTAAAACTAAACACACCAATATGCTGAATTCATCAATTCAACAAGGAGAACAACTCGATATAGCAACACTCAATGACATTTTTACTCCATTGAGCTATGAGGAGCGTATCCAAAAATTGTATGAGTTTTTTCCAAAGGAAAAAGTGCTATTGACCTCTTCTTTTGGTACGAAGTCAGTCTTTATTCTGCACTTGTTGAGTAAGCTAGACATCGATCAAAAAGTTTACTTTATCAATACAACTTACCACTTTCCTGAGACTTTACAATACAAAGAGAAGCTAACAAATCTATATCATTTAGACGTTGAAGAAGTTCTCCCAAACCCGACTGAGAATCGCATCACGCGCCAACAGGAATGGTGGAAGCAGTACCGAACGATGTGTTGTAGTGTCAATAAAGTACTGCCGTTAGAACCGATAAAAACACGGCATCACGTTTGGATGTCAGGTTTGATGGCCTATCAAACGAAGTTCCGTTCTAATCTACATATCTTCGAGCAGCAAGATGATATTTTGAAATTTCATCCGCTTATCGACATAGAGGAGGGCGAATTTTTATATCAGAAAGGGCTACATCAGCTACCGCCACATCCGTTGGAAGCAAAAGGATATGGTTCAATCGGTTGTGAGCACTGCACCTCAAAGGGTAAGGGACGAAGCGGACGATGGAAGGGAAGTGAAAAGAAGGAATGTGGGTTGCATCCTGATTTTTTTAAGAAAAGATAAACTTTGGAGAAATTGGAAGAACTGATCGCCTTCGGCTCAATTGTTGGACTGAAGAATTGACCACTGATAGAACTTAAATTACCATTTACAGAATTGAATGCTAAGGGTTGAGCTAGCCAACTGCTAACAGCCAATAGCCAACAGTCAAACGAAAATGCAAAAAACAGATATACTCATCATAGGCGCAGGACCAGTTGGTTTGTTCACCGTATTTGAAGCCGGTTTGCTTAAACTGAAATGTCACTTGGTCGATGCGCTACCACATGTCGGTGGACAGTTGACAGAAATTTATCCAAAGAAGCCGATTTACGACATACCAGGCTACCCTAGTGTGAATGCTGGCGAATTGGTGGACAACTTGATGGAGCAGATCAAACCCTTTAATCCGACTTTTACGCTAGGCGAACGTGTAGATGATATTGAGCGACAGGAGGATGATTCTTTTATCGTCACTACGAATAGAGGTACGAAAATTCAGACACCTGTCATCGCTATTGCGACTGGACTAGGGTCATTTGAACCACGCAAGCCACCCATCAAGAATATTACTGACTTTGAAGATGGAAAAGGCGTAAGCTACTTTGTGCGCGAGCCAGAAGATTTCCGTGACCAACGTGTCGTCATCGCAGGAGGTGGTGATAGTGCATTGGATTGGACAATTTTCTTAGCTGATGTGGCAAAAGAGGTCACACTGGTACACCGTCGTTCCAGTTTTCGAGGTGCACTGGATAGCGTGGAGAAGGTGCAAGAATTGGATATGCAAGGGCGTATCAAGATGATAACGGAGGCGCAAGTTGTCGGTCTAAAAGGAGAAGATCATCTAGAGCAAGTCCTTATCAAACACAAGAACTTAGGTGAGATTACGAAAGAAGTGGAGCATTTTATTCCCCTATTTGGGCTGACCCCAAAGTTAGGGCCAATAGCCAGTTGGGGGCTGGAGATTGAAAAAAATGCTATTAAAGTCGACACGTTAGATTACAGCACTAACGTGCCAGGCATCTATGCCATTGGTGATGCAAATACGTATGAAGGAAAGTTGAAACTCATACTTTGTGGCTTCCATGAGGGGACACTCATGTGTCAGTCTGCTTTCAAGCGTATTTATCCAGACAAGAAGCTGAGTTTCAAATACACAACAGTGATGGGGGAGCAGGGACTATTGGAGAAGGCAGCACAGACGGCATAAGGAAACACGATTCGTCTCCTTGACAAATTATAAGTGCTGAATGTCGAAGTTCTAGATTCGATGTTCAGCACTTTTTATTTTAAAATTATCATAACTATAAAAATTGACCCTCAAGACTCACGTGTGTTAGTGCTTAGAATTGACCTACAAGCGGCTACTTGCTCCTCGCTTTATATTAAAGAAAATTGCTAAGAACTATACAAATTGGAAACACATAGGCACATAGAACACATAGTAGATTGGTTTTCAGGATTTTGCGAGTGGAGAACACATAGCGTTTTCGGCTAAAGCCAAAAAATGTATAGCTCTTAGAGAAAATTGCTTACTTCTAACCCGATGTAGCTGCTCAAGCAGTCGAATGCACCACAAAGATCAAATTTCCAACAAGTTCTTATAAAAAATTCTATATGAACTAGCTGGTTTTAAAAGTGTCTAAATTCTATTGTCTATTGATACTGATATGCTGACTTGTGAATAATAAACTCTTTCTTTGATTCAACGAATCCGATAAGCCACATTCCACTGAAGCAAACAAAACTGTCCGCGAGTTTATTTGTCAGTACATCTACTATCTAATGTTATACACAAATGATAAAAATAACGGTACTCGACCGACAAGATAAATTACACGAGCTGGAAGCTCCGACTGATATGAATATGACGGTCATGGAAATATGCAAAGCTTATGAATTGCCTGTCAAAGCCACTTGCGGAGGTATGGCGATGTGCTCTACTTGCCATTGCTACATTTTGAGCGATCATGATTTGCCAGATATGCGAGACGCTGAAGAAGACATGCTCGATCAAGCTTTTTTTGTAGAAGACAATAGCCGACTGGGTTGCCAATTGATGCTTGATGAGTCGATGGATGGCTTAAAAATTAAACTGGCACCTGAAGCAGAAGATTGACAAAAGAGCTGCTAAGTATTTAAAAATGGCTATTTTCCTATGGAAAAAAAGTGACCCACTCAAATTGTGACGCTCCTTTAACCTCACCTATTTAACAACTAAAATCTTTCCAGTCTTCATGAAGGAAGTACTTAATCGACTGTATCAACACATACCATTATCACAAACCGAAGCAAAACAACTGTTCTACAACATCGCAGAACAGCAGTACAACGACATTCAAGTTGCTTCTTTCTTGACTGTCTTTATGATGCGCCCAATTGAGTTGTCGGAATTGCAGGGTTTTCGAGAGGCACTACTCGATCTATGTGTAAAGATTGATCTGGAGGAGCGCGACACTATAGACATAGTCGGCACTGGTGGCGATGGAAAAGATACTTTCAATATTTCGACGCTCTCGGCGGTAGTAACGGCAGCAGCTGGTTATCCAGTCACTAAACACGGTAGCTATGCCTCTTCATCGGCAAGTGGTTCTTCGGATGTGTTGTTGCATTTTGGCTATAAGTTTAGCAATCAGCGTGACGACTTACTCCGACAACTAGACACCGCAAATCTATGCTTTTTACATGCTCCTATCTTTCATCCAGCTATGAAAGCAGTTGTGCCAGTTCGCAAGCAGCTAAAAGTTAAAACCTTCTTCAATATGTTGGGGCCATTGGTCAATCCAATACAGCCTACCTATCAGTTGTTCGGTGTTTTCGATCTAGAACTAGCACGTATGTATCACTACTTATTGCAACAGTCCGATAAGCAATTTGCTGTTGTGTATGCAACCGATGGGTACGATGAAATTTCGTTGACGAGTTCTTTTAAACTACGGACACATCGCGGCGAGTATTTATTGTCGCCACATGATTTAGGAAAACCTACATACACTGCTGAAGCCTTGCATGGTGGTGGTTCTGTCGCGTCGGCGGCTCATATATTTCAGTCTATTTTGGACAATACTTGTACTGATGCACAGCGCGATGTGGTGGCGGCTAATGCGGGTACAGCTATTCACTGCATTAAACCAGAAAGCAGTTTGGTGGATTGTGTAGCAGAGGCAGAAGCTGCAATAGTGAGCGGAAAAGCGAAGCAGACGTTTGAACGATTATTGGAAAGTGCGAATCAGTAATGGATGAATAGAAAATGACAGATGTTGGGTGGCGATCGAAGAGGAGTGTTTGGGAAAAAAGATATGCTACTGAAGGTGCGAAAATCTGTTTGGCATATGCGTTTGACGTACTAAATATAGATCAAGTGATCGCTGTTTGTACAATTACTAACAAGGAGTCTGAGAATGCCATAAAAAAGTTAGGCATGACCAAACAGGGCGAATTCAATCATTCAAAGTTGGTGGCAGAACATCCCGATGGAAGTCTATTTGTCACTGGCTATAGAAACAACAGCGACTCACCGCAGCTATGGAAGAGTTACATCTGCTTTCAGCCTATCCACTGACCAAGTAGTACTCAATTTGATGATGAAATATTTCTTCATAATGTATACTGATTGATAGGTGATGTGATTTTAAGTAATTTGCACTGAAATAATCTGTTGATAGTCAATTAATTACCATAATACTTATTTTCTTTTTTTCTTCTACTGAAGTAGTAAAGCTATGCTCGAAAATAGCTGCGTAGCATCAATAATATCGTGGACTTCGCACATTACCCATCCGCATATTGAAGTCATAACCGATCATAATTTCCAACGATCCGTTGCTATACCGACGAATGGGAGTCAGACCTACATCATACGCCAGCCCAACACGAAATCCGTTTTGTAAATAAAATGCCCCCCAAAAATCAATCGAATCGTGCGAACTCGTATTACCAAATAAACCTTCCGGCGACCAACGATAGGATGTACCCAACCAAAGCGTTTGGAGTAGGAAGATGGATGCATCCAAATCAACAGAAGTAGGTGCGCTCACTTGGTCGACTGTTGTACTGACTCCTGAAACGCGTCGCACCAATACGGCTGGTTTGAAAACAACATCATCCGAAAGTAGAGGAATAATTCCGCCAGCAGTGAAGTAAAAATGGCGATACAATGTGGCAGTTGCCAACGTATTCGCATTGTCTTTAGAGAGTGCTGTAGTCAAGAGACGTGGCACTGAAAAACCGGCGAAGCCGTATTTATTTTGAAAGTATACACCTGCTCCAATATTGGGTATGAAGCGACTTTCTCGTAGTTGATTAAATGCTGGATCGACGCTCACATTGTCACGCAAGTTCAATCGACTCCAGTCTGCTGACCAGTTGATTAATCCTAACTGTAGACCAGCTGAAACGGTACCAAATGGAAATTCGATACGATAGGCATAAGACGTATTGAGGTTGGTCATGCTGGTCGCACCGATGACATCATGACTTAGATGTAATCCCAGTCCCACTCGATCAGTAAAAGGAGAATGTGCTGATACGATTTGTGTGCTAGGCGCACGACCATTGCTATCCGTCCAGCCTAGCCATTGATTGCGATTCAAAAAATTAATACTCAAAAAATCCTGACTTCCAGCATAAGCTGGATTGATCGCCAATGTGTTAAACAAATAGGTGGTGATAGAAGGATCTTGCTGGGCATGCAAAAAAGAAGGGATGAAGCACACGCTTAGCCATAAAAGTGTCCATCGGTTTGGGCATCGCATAAAAAAGAGTCGATTGATCGTATAAAAGATTAGCCACCGATTTCCTGACGTAGCCGTGCCATTTGGTTCTCCCAAAGTTGCCTTTGGTCAGCTATTTCATCGTCGTCACAAAAGTCGGTGATTTCTAGAATGGTTTCGCCAGTTACTGGTGAGCGACTCATACGAATTTCGTAATATTCGTTTTCATCATCTGCATCTTCCCATTGGAAACGCAGACGAGTATCCTCCTCATCTTCCACTAACGCTGCTACTTCTTCTGATCCATCCCATATGAAGGTGTATACACCATCACTAATATCTACCTCATCGCAAAACCAACGAATCAGTTGAGCAGGTTCGGTAAAAAATTTATAGAGCATAGCGGGTGATGCCCTAAAAATGTATTCCATGTCTATTTTGACTCTTTCCATGATAATGACAATTAAATACAGTTGATAAGAAATATAAAGTAGATAAAACTACCTCGTGCATATTGTTCATGCATCTGGTACACTACTGAGTAGTAATAATTGAGTGTTAGAAATTAGCAAAGAGATAAATATATCCATTGAACTCATCATAAGTATGAACACAATGATAAACTCACTTGAATAAAGTGGTTCATTTAGTCCACAATACTAAATAATCAGTCCAACTAATTCTGTCGAATGATTGAGCGACTTTTAAATTTGTGCGGTACTAAAAATACCTGCCAGATCGGCAGACAGGCTCTTCGTAACTACAACTATAGTCGCGCTTTGTGCCTAGTACAAATCCAAAACTCATCCAAATTCTAACCCAATACTATTAACCTGATTGACTACTAAAACGAGGTAGTGGATCGGATAGAGTTAAATGGAGGTTACACGTCAAATCCAGTTCATCTTTCGATCTCGCGCAATTAAAAATAAAAAAGTGAGCTTTGCAAACAATTTTCAAGAATACCTGCCAACACATGTCATAAAAAGGTGTTTTATCGACAATTATATTTGGATTTTTGACCAAAAATAGTATCACAAAACGTAAAATAACTACACCCACTTAAGTGAGGTTTCTGCTAAACGCAAATGACACGCCCCCACATAGGAGTAGGAAAATAGATAGAATGAAATTTGGATACATTAAAAATATAGATCATATCGAGTTTCAACCGCCCAAGCCGCGTGAAGAAAGTGTCGATTATCTGCAACGACTAGCTACCAATGATGCTGTACCGACTTTCTACATCGGGGCAACAGGATGGAGTACGAAAGAATGGGTGGGACAAATATATCCAAAAGGTACGAAGACTACTGATTTCTTGAAGTATTATGGGGAGCAGTTTAATAGTATCGAATTGAATACGACGCACTATCGCATTCCGACACACGAATTAGTCGAAAAATGGAAAGCCGCTACACCACCTGACTTTCGGTTTTGTCCAAAATTGCCTCAAAGCATTAGTCATAGTCGAGACTTTGGGCTGAGCAAAGGTTTGTTGAATCGTTTTACAGCAGTAATCGCTGGTTTGGAAGAACGTTTAGGTTGCTGTTTTATGCAACTGCCACCTTATTTTGACAGTAGTCGATTGGCGCAGTTAGAACAGTTTTTAACTCTATTTCCAGATCATATTCCACTAGCGGTAGAAGTACGCCACGAAAGCTGGTTCGCTGATCCACCAACTTTTCAGCAGTTTGTACAGATGTGTAGGGAGCAGCAAGTCGCCACTGTCGTGTCAGATGTTGCCGGGCGACGAGATGTCTTACATACCGCAATCAGTACCAATAAGTGGATTGTCCGATTCGTAGGGAATGCGCTACATCCTACTGACTATCAACGTGTTGATGAATGGATTCAAGTACTGAAGGTCTATATGGAAAAAGGCTTGAAGGAGGTTTATTTTTTTCCGCATCAGCATGAAGAACCGATTGTGCCACCGATAGCCGCCTATATCTTAAAACAGGTGGAGAAAGAGTTAAAGATACCAGTGCGCGGTCCAGATTTGGAAAAATACAAGACAGGCGAGCAGATGAGTCTTTTTTAGGGCTACTAGCTTTTCGGCACTGTGCCACTTGGATTCAGTGGTGTTTCAATTACGAATTACGACTTGTTCAATGCGGTTAGCTTAGCTTGGATAGTTTTTGCTTTGATTCGGTGCGGGACTCAAACACCGTGCTATGATAAATTAAGAATTACGGGATCAGAACGCTGAATCGTAGTTATTGCGCCAAAACCGTAATTCTTTAAAGTACTAACATCAAATATCTTATAGTACCAAAGCCATAATTGCTATAGTCAAACACTTCAGTGAACAGTACGTAATTCGTAATTGATTCAACCCGCTTTACGTAAAAAAAGAACCGTTCCAGTGATTTCCCTAAAGTTCTTGTAACTTTTATTGTGTTGACCCTGTTAAAATTGTAGATTTGTAAAAGATTTCTTGAAAAACCTAAAAAGTAAGTCTATGAAGCAATCGTTACTCTTATTCTTTTTAGTATTCACAGTGAGTTGGGCGCAGGCGCAGTTAGCGATGAGGAGCGATTGTGCCACTTGTCCTAATAGCAAGACGACCTTCACTAAAACGGATATCAAAGTTTTTCCCAATCCGGCAACAGACTTTATTGCATTTCAAAATAATAATGGTCACGTTCAGAAAGTGGTGATCTACAATATGGTTGGTCGACCGATCGATCAGTTTGAGGCAGAGTCTGGCAAGAATGTACACAACGTAAGCACATTGGCGCGTGGCATGTACTTGATTCAATTGATGGATGACAGCGGAAAAGTAATTACTACTAAGCGGATCACAAAGCGTTGATTATCAGTAGTTTAGCTAATGTTAAACTATAAACTAAAAAGGGATGAATACTCAAAGTTATTCATCCCTTTTTTAGTAGGTACAATTCTGTCTGGTAGAAGGGCAAAAAAGCAAAGACAACAGCGGGACTATAAAAATCAATCCTATTGATAGCACCATCTGTCAGCAGACCAGAAGACCCCAATCTATGCTTAGAATTACTTACACCGAAGATAATATCATCTGCCTCACCTAATTCGTATCCCTGATTGACTAGTTCAATCACTCGTGGTGGCAAAAAATAGCCAGCTGTTCGCGCCTTCGATTCGTAGTCAGTACTCAATACGACGACCCACGCCATCACTTCCATTTCTGTATTGCTATGTGCAATGTTGCCACCCTCGATACCTACCCAATAGTCGGCATCAGGTCGCGCCTCTCGGAGTGCTTGCGCTCGGTTGAACGCACCACGATAAGTTTCGTCATCACCCATCGGTTGGTCACTCACGCCAGAAGGAGTAGCTTGACCTGCTATCTCAGCGGTTTCGTTCTTGAATAGTTGCTGAAAGCCAGCTTGCACCGCTTCAACTTTAGCAGGATTGGCAGATGCCACAAGTATTTTTTTCATAGCTAAGTAGTAGCGGTAGTGACGATGTCTGCTTTTGTCAGTCCGTGAGCGACTGACT
>CAYLPW010000154.1:0-12081 GCA_964385665.1 uncultured Saprospiraceae bacterium | reverse complement strand
ACAGACGACACTAAATTGCCAGTGTATATCATTGTGGTAGAATTTAGTCATCCCAGAGCAAAAGTAGTTATCAAATGAACGTAGTCTCTATATTGCATAACAAAGCGATGGAGTTCGCTGATGAAGCAGAGATAGCTAAGCATAAGCAGGGAGCTACTCATGCAAAGGTTTTGTACTTGAAGGCATTTCAGCTAGAAAAGGAAGCTGCCATGAAGACGCCCTTAAACTTGCCAGATGCTATACCACGTCAAATTTTATTACGTAGTGCTGCTTCTTTAGCGATGCTGAGCGAACAATTTGAAGAAGCTGAACGCCTAATTTTTTTAGGATTAAACAGTATGCCATCTCCATTTATTGAACAAGAATTAAATGAACTGACAGCGCAAATCAAAAAAAGAAAACAAGAGTTGAAGAAGAATGCTGTTCAGTTAACTGGTTTGTTTACCTATGTCAATGCCGCTGAAAACGAAATAAAGATACAAGAATCAGAAGCCTCATTTCTACACACTCTGACTGCTCCGTCTAATCTATTGAAAGAGGTGGTTCGAAATTATTTTTTGGAAAATGTCAATGTGCATGCCACTGTTTCAGGGGATGGCATTCTATTGCTTACGGATATGAACCGAATCGCTTGATTATCAATCACGAACAAATGATGCTTCTTCTCTACTTTCTACTGAGTAGCACTAGTATTCATGATATACCAATGGCGCATTTTATCTTCAAGCAAGAAGGTAAAGCTATTATCTTTTCTGCCACTTATATCCAAGAAGATGCCGAACGAGTATTTGGTAAACAATTACTTTCAAAGATGATGAAAAAAGACTGGGACGCCTATCTGAACGAAACGAATCGGATGCGCATCAATGAGCAGTATAGAAAGCTATTCGTTGAAAAGGTTGTGAACGATGAACATCACATTACTATCTCAGGAATTTTGTTAGGAGACGTTCAAATTATCGAAAAAGTAGAAGTATTCAACACTTGCTTTATAGCAAGCATTCCCAGCCATTCTAATATCCTATACTTTCAATTTGGGGAAGAAGAACGGGTATTTCGTTTACACAAAAAGCGAACGCATACAGCATTTGAATACTAGCAAAAAAACAAAACCTATAGCTTTAAACCATTAAATAAAGTGTGCCGAATTCAAGCTAACTGCTGAATAGCCCCCAATAACCAATAGCTTAATAAACCGCCTCCACAATCGCCCGAATCGTCTCTACATCCCCCATCGTATAGTAATGTAAACAAGGCACACCTCGCTCTTTTAGTTCTTTCGACTGCTGAATCGCCCATTCAATACCGACTTGCCGACGCGAGGCAGCATCTTTGCATTTTGCAATTTCACGGATCAAGTCGTCTGGCAAATCCAAGTGAAACAAGCGGGGTAGGGAAGTCAACTGATACTTCTTCGTCACTGGTTTCAAACCTGGCACAATCGGTAAAGTGATGCCAGCCGCCCGACAAGCATCGACATAATCGAAGTATTTCTGATTGTCGAAAAACATTTGCGTCACGATGTAATCCGCACCAGCTTCCACCTTTTTTTTCGTCCACTCTAAGTCGAAATTCAGATTCGCTGCTTCAAAGTGTTTTTCAGGATAACCAGCAACACCTATACAAAAGTCTGTTTTTGCCCCGTCATCAATTTCACCATCCAAATAAACGCCCTTGTTCATGCAATCGACTTGCTTGACAAGATCAATGGCATAATGGTGTCCACCTTCTTCTGGAATGAACTTCCCTTCAAATTTGCGCGCATCACCTCGAATCACTAGCACATTATTGATGTCCAAAAAATTCAGGTCGATCAGTGCATTTTCGGTGTCTTCTTTCGTAAAACCTCCACAAATCAAATGTGGCACCGCATCCACTCCGTAGCGATGCATAATGGCGGCACAAATACCAATCGTACCTGGACGCTTCCGAATCGCCGTCTTTTCATAATGTCCTTGCCCATTTTTACGATAGACAAAATCCTCTCGATGATAGGTCACATCAATAAAGGGTGGTTTGAATTCCATGAGTGGATCAAGCGTATCGAAGATGGACTGCATACTCCCTCCTTTCAGAGGAGGTAATACTTCAAAAGAAATGAGGGTTTGCCCATTGGCAGTATCGAAATAGTCGGTGACTTTCATAATCTGTTGTAGCGATCAAATGAGGCACAAAATTACAAATTCGTAGGCTTTCAAAAGTAATAAAGCTGTCGAATGATGACCTAGAGCATTGGAAGCTAAGTTTTTTTGTAATTCGTAACGACCAAACTTGTTTGGTGCGTTCAACCTGCTAAACAAGTTTAGCGGTTACGAGTACGATATGAAATTAACAGCAACTTAATATACGATGCCCCATTGTCTAATGCGAATCAAATATTAAGTTTTGTTATTATTTAAAAATTGGAACTATGATATATGGGGCGGTGACAAATGATCTAGTACTTTTGACGCATTCACAAAATTAAGTCTATGCGATTATTTTTTTCTCTACTTTTTCTTTTCAGTGCTACGCAGCTATTGGTAGCACAAGCCGAATGTTCAGGACGGGATGTACTGAACCAAGAGGACTTCAATGACGATCCATCTATTAGCTGGACGGCTTTTGATATATCTGGTGATGATAGTTGGGATCTAGGTGGCGATTTTAATAACGCCTTTATGAATGGATTTGATCCTAATCCGCCTGACAATGCATTAGCAGAAGAGGATTGGCTCATATCTCCAGTCTTGGATATGACTTCCACTACCGATATTAAGCTGACATTTGATTACAGTGAGCGATTCAGTGGAACAGATGTACAACTATTGTATAGCACTGATTATGCTGGAACTGGCTCTCCTATATCGGCAACTTGGACGCTAATTGAATTTATTCCTGATTTGACTTCATCAGGTAGCTTTCCGCCAAATGTTGTTCGTACAATTGATTTAAGTACATTAACTTCGACTACTACCTACATAGCTTTTAAATACGAAGCAGCTAGTGGTATGAGTGGTGACTCTGAAGCATGGCGATTTGATAATATCTGCATTTCTGGTGGACTACCAAATGACGGCGGTGGCAACAATGGTGGTGGCGGCACTTGTGAACCCGTTAGTGGCGACTATTATTCTTGCATCGAAGAACTGATTGACAATGGGGCAAACTGTGCCGAAGTAAAGACAGAACTGTCGAGCTTGATCGACGAAAATACCGTACTACTTTATACAGGAAGCACCTACGATGTATGGGATTTTATGTGCGAATACGATCTCATTCTAAATGATGCCGGAACAATGACCCGCATTTGGGATGTTTTTTCCGATAACCCAACAGGTTCTGAACCCTATGAATACGAATGTATGGACATGGGCGGTTCTGCTAGTGGAGAAGGACAAGGCTTCAATCGCGATCACGTGTTTCCACAATCTTGGTTCGGAGGCTCTGGCACACCACAACGGTCGGATGTACTCAACCTATTACCTTCTGATATTTTTGTTAACCAACAAAAGGGAAGTTGGCAATTAGGAGAAGTAGCAACAGCCAGTTTTATAGCTCAAAATGGTACACAAGTTGGTTCTTCCGTTCAAGGTTGTGCTGGCACCGTATTTGAACCCATCGACGAGTACAAAGGAGATATGGCACGGATGTATCTGTATATGGCAGCACGCTATGAAGATGAAATCGCAGGTTGGGAGAGCAATTCTAGCAACGCGGATGATGCCTTGAGTGGCGATAGTTACACAGCTTATGAGCCTTGCTTATTGAACTTGATTCTGAAGTGGCACAAGGACGATCCTGTGAGTCAAAAAGAGCGTGACCGCAACGAAGGTGCATTCATTCGTCAAGGCAATCGCAATCCATTTATTGATCATCCAGAATATGTCGATCTAGTTTGGGGTATTTCGGATGGTACTATGATTACTACACCTTGTACTGCGATAGAAGTAAAAAACTGCGACTTTGCGAATGACGCTACCATTATTGAAAGTCCGACCACAGAGCGCGCTTATCGCGTGGAGGATAATGTGACTTTTGAAATCACGATTCCAGCGGATGATACGGTCACAGCGACAGCAGGTGTTTCTATCACATTAGCAGTGGGAACAGTCGTAGAGAATGGAGCGAATGCTTTATTTACGATTGATGATTGTGATGTGCCAGCGACTAACTTTCGCAATGATGCACAGCCGACAACAATAGTTGAAGGTAGAACTATCAGTTCTGCTAATGTTCCTCAAATCGTAGCGCAACCGAATCCATTTAGCGATCAGTTGAATATTCAAGTAGAATTACCAATTGAAGAGACACTAAACATTCGAGTATTCGATGCATTGGGTCGTCAAATAGATGCGCCTATTCAAACCACAATACTGAGTAGTGGACTTCATACATTCGAGTGGCAAACCTCGACTTGGACGAATGGACTTTACTACATTCGTGTACAAGGCACTGATTATCAACAAACTATTCCTTTACTAAAGCAGTACTAACTCAGATTAAATCCATTTGATGAGGAGAAGGGGGGGGCATCTGCTTTCTCCTCTCATATTTAGGTTTTATATATATTTAACCTCGAATAGATGGTCGTCTTCCACTGATTATTCCATTTTTGTACTTTATGTGTGCTGCTTTCCATACTTGGTTTAATTATCTTATTATTCAACAATTAGAGCTTAAAACTTTTTCAGAATCAGTTCTGTATAAATTTCATGAAGCCCTTGGACAATTTCTGGATGATAAAGATCTAATGGAAGAAAGAGGTATTGATCGTATATTATATATTGCTATTGGAGAAGACACGTTTAATAAAATGAACGATATAGAATTTTTGCTTAAACAAATCAACCGCTATTCTATGAAGCTTATTATCGTGGATATAGAAGCTCAAAAAATTGTGAGATAGATAGATTAGTTGACTATAAGGACATTATTATTGATGAACTGGCTGATCGAGCGAGTATCACGAACAGCGACTTTCCAAATGTTCGCTCGCATTTAATCTATGATGGAGATAAGACTGAGTTTGTTTTAATTCGTTTTGGTTGGCATGACGCTCAATATCGCCACCACATTCTATTTCACATTTAATTAGTAAAAAATAAGGTATGGATACACCAAAATAATACAGATGTGCCTTTAGGACAGCTATTGTCAGAAAAGGGAATTTTACCTTCCGATATCATTCTTGGATTTACGACAGAAATAGAAATAGGTGAACAAGTACTAGCAGAAAATTAGGGATGCTCCTCCTCTCGAAGGTCTTCCTAAAACCCCAGCTTATCCAAAAAAGCAAACGACCGCTCCTCCTTTTCCAGCCGATAATAGATGTTTTGCTGCGCACCAAAAGCTAAAGGATACTCTTTCTTTGTATTAAAATCCAGAATCAATGGGCGACCTGCATGAGATCGAATAAACTGATCCATCAGAAAATTCAACGCACCCACTGCTGCCCCAGCTTTCGACTCCATCGGCAGCCAGCTCAAGGCTTTCTTGTGTCCATAAATGAAATAATTAGCTGCTAACAAGTTGCCTTCTAGATCGGTGACGCCAGTGGAAAAGCCTGTTCCTCGATGCATCGCGTTGTACATGATACGCTGCACGGCGTGGAAGCGTTCGTCTATGCGTGACCGATCTTTAGCGTGCTGTCTGTAGAAATCGGCAAGGCGTTCTGGTTTGATATTAGAAGTGGGGATGAGGAGGTCGCGTTGGGCTTTCAGTTGTTCGACGAGTTCGTTTTCGTAGTTGGCATAGTGCGTGTCATAATTGGGGGTGAGTAGTAGTTGATGGTTGTGCTGCTCGTGCCAATCAAAATCCTCTTTATTACTTTCAAACGTATTGCGTTCATTCAGTGCTAGTTGCACACTTTTGTAGTCGTCAGGAATGGCATTCAAAAACGCACCCAACCGCTTTGGCGACAAAATATGCACCGAATACAACCCCAGTTCTCGAATCAGCGCAGGTTGCCGCAACACTGGGCGATTGAGTCGATCTACCGTTTTGGGTAAGGGCAATACCGATTCGTACTCACCCTCCACCAGTCCGTCCCACTCTTTCGCTACATTATTCAGAAACCAAGTATAGCCAAATACACTTCCATTGCCAGCATAATGAATACAGCTATCCCAAAGCAAGCGATCAATTTCCTCTTGTGGCACTAAACGAATCTTCATGTTCCATCTATTTTAGCACCGAACAGTAAGATTGAGAGAAGGTTTTTGATTGGCTATTGGCTATTGAACCTTTTTAAAGTTGGGAGTGGTAGAGCGCAACGGTAGCTTTAGGAAAGCCTTTATGTTTCTACTATCAAAAACTGCTGCGAATTAAAGACTATCTCTTACATGTTGCTCATCGAAAATTACTCCTCCTTCAAAAGTCCTTTGAAGTAGTCCGCAAACTCCTCAACCGACATCGTCCCAATATCCCCTTCGCCTTGCTTGCGCACCGCCACACTGTTCGCTTCTACTTCTTTCTCGCCGACGATCATCATAAATGGAATCTTTTTGAGTTCGGTATCTCGAATTTTTCGTCCGATGGATTCGGTCCGATCATCAATTAAACCAGTGATGTCGTGCTTAGCTAACTCCTTCTTCACTTGTTCAGCGTAGTCATTGTATTGATCGCTAATCGGTAAAATGGCAAACTGCTCTGGCGTCAGCCACAATGGAAACTTGCCACCGCTATGCTCTATCAATATACTCATGAAGCGTTCCAGCGAACCAAAAGGCGCGCGGTGAATCATGACAGGACGGTGTGGCTGATTGTCTGAACCGATGTATTCCAATTCAAACCGATCTGGTAAGTTGTAATCGACTTGAATGGTTCCTAACTGCCAGGAGCGTCCCAATGCATCTTTCACCATAAAATCCAACTTTGGTCCATAGAAAGCAGCTTCGCCTAATTCGGTTGTTGTCTTCATGTCCACTTCCTTCGTCGCTTCAATGATGGCACGTTCTGCTTTGTCCCAATTTTCAACAGTGCCAATATATTTCGTTGGGTTGTTTGGATCACGCAGCGAGATTTGAGCAGTGAACTCTGCAAAGCCCATTTTCTTTAAAACGGCTGTCGTCAAATCCAATACATTTAGAAATTCGGCTTTCAACTGATCGGGGGTACAGAAAATATGCGCATCGTCTTGTGTAAAGCCACGCACACGGGAAAGTCCATGCAACTCTCCACTTTGCTCATAGCGATAAACGGTTCCAAATTCTGCAATACGCAACGGTAAATCACGATACGAATGTGGCTTGTGTCCATAGATTTCGCAGTGGTGTGGACAGTTCATAGGTTTCAACAAAAATTCTTCCCCTTCACGCGGCGTTTGAATCGGCTGAAAACTGTCTTCTCCATACTTTTCGTAATGACCAGAAGTGACGTACAACTCTTTCTTCCCAATATGTGGCGTCGTCACCATCTGATAGCCACGCTTTTCTTGCTCTGTTTTCAAGAAATTCATCAAGCGTTCACGGATCGCATTTCCTTTCGGCAACCAAATCGGCAACCCTGCGCCCACTCGCTCCGAAAACATAAATAGTTCTAACTCTGCACCTAACTTTCGATGATCGCGCTTTTTCGCTTCTTCCATCATCTCCAAATAGGCTTTCAACTCCTTTTGCTTTGGAAAAGCAACGCCATAGATGCGGGTCATCATCGCGTTCTTTTCATCACCTCGCCAATACGCACCAGCAACATTCGTTAGCTTCACTGCTTTGATACCGCTTGTACTAGGTAGATGTGGCCCTTTACAAAGATCTGTAAAATTACCTTGTGTATAGAAGGTGATGCTGCCGTCCTCCAAGTCATTGATGAGTTCAAGCTTGTAGTGGTCGCCTTTCTTCGTGAAATACTCAATCGCTTCCGCTTTACTTACTTCTTTCCGCTCATACGTATTCTTCTGCCGCGCCAGTTCTAACATTTTCGCTTCGATCTTCGGCAAATCGTTCGTCGATAAGCTTTTACCCTCTCCTAGATCGACATCATAATAAAATCCGCTATCAATCGCTGGCCCAATACCAAATTGAATACCTGGATATAAAGCTTCCAAAGCCTCTGCTAACAAATGCGCCGAAGAATGCCAAAAGGTTTTTTTGCCTTTGTCTTCTCTCCACGTCAACAGATTGACACGCGCATCATTTTCTATAGGTCGCAGTGCATCGCGCACTTCCCCGTCTACTTCTGCTGCCAATACGTTTCGGGCTAGTCCTTCACTGATTGACTTAGCGACGTCCATAGCCGTTGCGCCTTTTGGGTAGGTACGTGTACTGCCGTCTGGTAGTTGTATTTTTATCTCGCTCATGATTCTTGTTACGCTACATTCAGAAATTAGCTGCCTTGTTTTTGCCTTTAACTTACGCTGCTACCGCTATCCATCAAATCATCGCTGAACAAGCTAAAATCTAATAGCCAACCGCTAAAGGCTCGTAGTTGACAAGCATTTTAAAAACGACTGTCAATAAGAAGGCGCAAATTTATTCATTGAATAGCAAAGCACAGCATTTGAGTTCCAATAATTAACTGTTTTCCAGTATCCTTGGTCTAGCAAAGTCATCTTTTTGTCGAGCAAATAAAACTTATACGCTGCATCTGACTTCTATTGAAAGAATATAAACACTCCTAACTAACAATTAACAACTAACAGAATTTAAACATTATGGGAAAAAGTATAGGATTATTGGTACTGATCGGCATTGGTCTACTTTTCGTTATCAGTGGATGTGGTAGTTATAACAACTTGGTCGAAAAGGACGAGAATGTAGAGCAAGCTTGGGGGCAAGTGGAAACGCAATATCAACGACGGTCGGATTTAGTACCGCAGTTGGTAGCAACGGTGAAAGGAGCAGCAGATTTTGAGAAATCAACAATCACAGCAGTAACAGAAGCACGAGCAAAGGCATCTTCTATTCAAATAGATCCTAGTAATATCACACCTGAGCAGTTGCAACAGTTCCAACAAGCACAAGCTGGTCTGAGTTCTTCATTGAGTCGCTTACTTGCTACTTTTGAACGCTATCCAGAACTAAAAGCAACCGACAATTTCAAAGAACTGCAAGCACAACTAGAAGGCACAGAAAACCGTATCGCCGTAGCGCGCGACAATTTCAATAATGTCGTCACCGATTACAATAAGTCGGTTCGCCGTTTTCCAGCTGCCATTTATGCCAGCATTTTTGGCTTTGATCGTCGTCCACAGTTTGAGTCGGATGCGGGAGCAGAAGACGCCCCTGAAGTGAATTTTGATTTTAGTGAGTAAATGTATTTTGTTAAACTGTCGAACTGCTGAACTGATTACATCAAGCAGGTAGCAGTTCAGACTATCTCTCTTCTTGTAGAGGCAGTCAGTTCTACAATTTAACAGTTCAACAATAAGCTATGATAGACTTTTTCACAAAGGCAGAAGGCGATCAAGTAATTGCAGCCATTCGACAAGCGGAATTGGACAGTAGTGGTGAGGTGCGGGTGCATATAGAAGCCGACTGCAAAGGCGAAATCGTTCACGCAGCGAAGAAGACCTTTAAGCGGCTTCATATGCACAAAACACAAGCGCGAAACGGCGTATTGTTCTTTTTAGCACCAGAGCGGAAGGAGTTTGCTATAGTAGGTGATGAGGGAATAGATAAGGTTGTTCCTGATCATTTTTGGGACGATGTACGCGATATTCTACAGACTCATTTTCGTCAAAATGACTACTTGAATGGGTTGACGCTGGGTATCAATCGAGTTGGAGAAAAACTAAAAGTGTATTTTCCATATCAAAGCGACGATGAAAACGAACTGCCCGATGAGATTTCTTATGGGTGAAAAAACAATAGATCTTAGATTGATCCTTTAGGGAACTACTTACATGAAGAAACTACGACTGACATACTCAAAGTTATTTGCTGGACTAGTGCTTATGCTATTCACCTTGGCGGTGTCGGCTCAAAAGGCAGTTCCGCCCAAACCTTTTCAACTCGTCAATGACTATGTAGGCGCGTTGAGTGGTCCAGAAAAACGAGCTTTAGAACAAAAGCTAGTTGCCTACAACGATTCTACGTCTACACAAATAGCTATCGTCATAGACGACTCCTTGAATGGCGAAGATGCCTTCGACTATTCGTATCGTTTGGCGCAAGCATGGGGCATCGGGCAAGGCGATGATAACAATGGTGTACTCATCTACATCGCGCTGACAGATCGGCAACTACGTATTCAGACAGGATACGGTGCCGAGGGATTTTTACCCGATGCGCTTGCCAAACGTATTATTGATCAAATCATTGCACCTGCTTTTCGCCAACAACAATATTATCAAGGACTCAATAAAGCAACAGACGCAATCATCCAATTGGCTGCGGGGGAGTACATCGCAGATAATTCAGATCGCGGCGGGCAGAGTGGTGGTTCTCCTCTATTCCTATTCTTGATGATTCTTTTTCTATTTGTTTTCTTTATGAACAACAGAGGCGGTGGCGACGATGACGATGATGGCGGCTACTATCGGGGTGGTCGCTACAATCGCAGACGCGGCGGTGGCTGGATCATTTTACCAGGCGGTGGATTTGGTGGCGGCGGTGGCAGCATTGGTGGCGGTGGCTTCGGCGGTGGCGGATTTGGTGGTTTTGGTGGTGGAAGTTTCGGTGGCGGTGGTGCTGGCGGGAGCTGGTAACCTTGTTCATAAAAACAGATTTGATGAAACCACTCCATCGAAAAAATTACGGCTCTATTCCGCATCTTTCCACCAGCAAGCTGAGCGAAAACGACTACAAAGCCAACGAAGGTCACGAGCGCATTTTGACCCAGAAAAAAAGAGATCGCCACGACCACATCTTTGTTTTTGAAAAATATGATGGTTCTAACGTAGGCATCGCCAAAAAAGATGGACAAATTTACGCACTCACGAGAGCTGGCTATGAAGCGCACACCAGTCCATATCGGCAGCATCATCTGTTTGCAGATTGGGTCAATGAGCGCAAAGCGTACTTCGACGACTTGCTAGGAGAAGAGGAACGTATTACAGGTGAATGGTTGATGCAAGCGCATGGACTCATCTATACCATTCGGCAAGAACCGATTGTTTTTTTCGACTATTTTAATGCCCGAAATGAGCGACAGCCATTCAATCACTTGCGTCAATTAGATGTCCCACTACCTCGTTTGTTACACGAAGGCGATGCGATTCCTGTGAACGATTTATTACCTATTTTAAATGAGAAGACACCTACTATTCGGAGCGAAGAAGCACCCGAAGGTATGGTCTATCGAGTAGAACGAAAAGGCAGTGTGGATTTCTTAGCCAAATGGGTGCGTCCAGATTTTGAACCAGGACAGTATTGTATGGGAGTGGCGGAGGCGAACTTGATTTGGAACGAAGTGATTGGGTGATTTTCTAATTTTTATATCAAGCAACCCTCGCTTTGCTATGTACTACTGTGAACGTAAGTATATGAACTCCTCTTTGTTCTATAAGTAAGCGACGGTTGCTTTCACATGTCTGGTTTAATTTTTCTGGACGTTTCATATATAAATCTCATTACATCTTCATCACATCTGCTGGCTTTTCTGGTTGTGTTGCTTTCTCCATACGCTCCAGCAGGCGCTCTAGATTGTCATCGTCAATAACGAGATTGCGGTATTCTGGGTTGACGAATCCTTGATCGATCATGTGGTGAATATGTCCAAGAAAGTGTTGGTAGTAGTTGTTGACATTATAAACACCGACTGGCTTATAGTGCAATTTTAATTGCGCCCATGTCACGATCTCCATAAACTCGTCCATCGTTCCGAATCCACCGGGCAGAATGATAAACCCTTCTGATCGCTCCACCATAATGGTTTTACGCTCGTGCATGGTGTCGACAACAATATTTTCTGTTAGATTCAAATGCCCTTCTACTGCTTGTAGAAAGTGAGGAATGACACCGGTCACTTCTCCTCCATTGTCTAAAACGGTGTTTGCCATCACGCCCATTAGTCCTACATCTCCACCACCGTAAACTAGGCGAATATTACGCGCCGTCATTAGTTTAGCTAAACGTATTGCTTCTTCCTTATAAATGTCTTGATTTCCAAACTTAGAACCACAGTAGACTGTAATTGCTTTCATATGTCTATTTTAATTTT
>CAYLPW010000153.1:0-12093 GCA_964385665.1 uncultured Saprospiraceae bacterium | reverse complement strand
ATCGGTAGTAAATATAATTAGCACCGTATTTCATCCCATCGGGATGATACCCATTTTAGTAGACAAGTATACAATATTGGTCTTTTGTATAGTGCTTAGACTATTTCTATTACTCGTTGATTTCTGAACGGTACTTACTCAGCTAACTCTTCAGCTGAACCTGCCGAATAAATTCGGCGGTTACGAAATACTCATAAACGTGCAATTTGTTATACACCCAATTTCCCAACAATCTCAACTTATTTCTAGTACATTACTTACCTTTACGATTCTCATTGTAAACTATTTGTATGAAATCACTCTTGACATGCTGTCTTGCCCTTATGGTAAGCACTACCCTACTGGCGCAAACCGGTACTATTCGCGGCAATTTATACGACCAAGAAAGTGGCGATCCCGTCATCTATGCCAATCTTTTATTAAGTGGAACGGACTTAGGAACGAACTCCGATTTGGATGGCTTTTTCACCTTCAGCAACGTTCCTGTAGGCACGTATCAGTTAGTCGCTTCCTACGTGGGCTATGACAGTACGGTCGTGGAAGTGCAGGTACGCGAAAACAAAATTACCTATCAGCAACTGTATCTGAACGAAAGTTCTGTTGAGTTACAAACTGTTAATATCTCTGCTCGGCGAGAGCAAGCACGTTCCGATGTGCAAGTATCTAAACTGACAGTGACTGCTGAGCAAGTGCGCTCGTTGCCATCCATTGGTGGTGTAGCGGACATTGCACAGTATTTGCCAGTGTTGCCAGGTATCGTGTCGACGGGGGATCAAGGTGGACAGTTGTATATTCGGGGTGGTTCACCCATTCAAAATAAGATTTTACTGGATGGCATGACCATCTATAATCCTTTTCATTCCTTGGGCTTTTTCTCCGTTTTTGAGACCGAAACCATTAAAAGTGTAGATGTCCTGACGGGTGGTTTCAACGCCGAATATGGCGGTCGAATTTCGGCTATCGTAGACATCAAAACGCGAGAAGGCAACAAGAAAAACTACGGTGGTGTCGTGTCTGTCAATCCATTTCAGTCCAAAGTTTTAGTGGAAGGACCACTACAAAAACTAAAAGAAACTGGTGGTGGTAGCTCGTCGTTTATCTTTACAGCTAAACGCTCTTACATCGACCAAACGGCTGATATTTTTTACAATTATCCACCTATTGACACGATAGGATTGCCATATAACTTTACGGACTTTTATGGGAAGGTTTCCTTCATTGGGGGGAATGGTAGCAAAGTCAATTTCTTTGGCTTTAATTTCATCGACAACGTTAACTTTGAAGGCATCGCCAATCTGGGTTGGAACACGAGCGGCGGTGGTGCCAATTTCACTTTAATTCCTTCCAATTCTAAAGTCGTCATCGACGGAACGGCTGGCTTCTCCAACTATGACATTTCACTACAAGAAGCAGATGGCAATCCGCGAGAAAGTAGCATCACCGACTATTTTATTCGCTTGAACTTCAGCAACTTCGGTCGAAATAGTGAAACGCAATACGGCTTCGTTTTCAATGGCATTAATACTGACTTTTTATTTCGCAACTTCGTCAATAATACGATTCAGCAGCGTGACTTCACGACCGAACTGGCAGGCTATTTAAAACACAAACAAACATTGGGTAAGTTGATCGTAGAGCCAAGTGTACGTTTGCAAGTATATGCTTCGCAGTCGCAAGCAGTTGTCGAGCCACGATTGGGCGCAAAATACAACGCTACGGATGCACTTCGCTTTAAGTTAGCAGCAGGGATGTACTCGCAGAACTTAGTGAGTTCAGTGAATGAGTTAGATGTTGTTAACTTATTCGTCGGCTTCTTGGCAGGTCCTGAAGAAACGATCTTTGAGCCAGGCACGCGTACTCCGACAGACGATCGGTTGCAGCGTGCGAATCATGCCATTTTGGGCGTAGAGTATGATTTTACCGATGCGCTCAGCTTGAACGTGGAAGGCTACTTTAAAGATTTCAATCAGTTGATTAACCTCAACCGAAACAAGCTATCCGAGCAAGACCCAAACTTTGCAACAGAAACAGGCGAAGCATATGGTATTGACTTTTCGCTGCGCTACGAAGCTCCTCAACTCTATATTTGGGCGACTTACTCACATGGTTATGTCAATCGAGACGATGGCGAACAAATCTATCCAACCGTTTTTGACCGCCGCCACAATGTCAATTTTTTGACGACCTATACGTTTGGAGATGACCGACTTTGGGAAGCAAGTGTTCGTTGGAATTTGGGATCAGGGTTTCCGTTTACCTTGACGCAAGGCTTCTATTCGCTGTATGACTTTTCGGATGGGTTGAGTTCAGATGTTTTGCAAGATAATGCAGAGTTAGGTGTCCTCTTTTCTCCTGATCGAAACGATGGGCGGCTGCCCTATTATCATCGTTTGGATGCATCGGTGAAGCGAACGTTGGAGTTTGGGAAACGTACCGAATTAGAAATAGTGGGTAGTGTAACGAATCTGTACAATCGAGAGAATATTTTCTTCTTCGATCGTGTCCGCTACGATCGCGTCAATCAGTTACCTATTCTACCGAGTTTGGGGCTGAATTTGAGTTTTTGATAGACGTTAGACATGAGACATGAGACATGAGACGTGAGACATGAATCTGGTTCATTGATTATCAACTAGTTGCACTCAAATCTATTTTTTATTTCTGTTGTCCCGCAACTTCCCGTTGCTGGACAACTTCATTCCATTTCACCTATTCCTCAAACTCAATTGCTTGCTTTAGGTAAGCATTTAATGGCTGCAAACGGACAAACGCTTCTTCTGCTACCTCTACGAAGTCACTACGCACAAATTCAGCTTGCGTGATGGGTCGCAAGGCGGTGAAATTTTTTCGTCGCAATAGGTCGATATGTCGATGATCTTTTGGATACGCACGCGGAGATGTTTTCAGTAAGTCAGGATCGTTTTCCCATCCTCCATAAAATGCTTGAAACCTTTTATTGGCGACAATCTCGTTTAACCGTTCGCCGTCGTAGTCGATAGCTGCTCGTACTTTATTGAGCGACTCCGTTGGTGGCTTGTATAGTCCGCCGCCGATGAAAGTTTCTTTTGGACTTACATGCAAGTAGAAAGAAGGCAAATACATATCACTGATGGGCGCAAAACCGAAGTGATCACGGTAGATGGGTTTGTTGGGATGAAAGCGACGGTTAGTATTGATGCGTAGAATAGACTTTTTGGGTTCGACCGTTGCTAGACTCGGATCGTGCTGTTGGATACGCACTAAAATTTGTTCTACTTCCGCCAAAAAAATTGCTTTTGCTTCTAAATACTGCTTCTTATTCGCATGCATCCACTCTTTGGAATTGTTCTTTGCTAAAGCGCGGAGAAACTGATATATTTTGTGCTTGCTCATCTCATATTGCATTCTTGAGCAAAACAGTACGCTCTACTGAATGTTTGTCCAGACACCATAAACAGCACCTCTAATAGTTTTACTGCCAAGTTTTGGCAAAACAAGTCACCCCATGAATACGCGATTTAGCCAACTTATTGCTTCCACCAAAGCACAGTATTCACGGAGCGAGTGTTTATGCGTTTGTATCTATCCGACAACAGCATTCTTTCCAGTAACAGGTCCTGCCGCTACAATAGCAGCACTCGTCGCTTCTGCGTATTGCTCAAAATTCTGCTGAAACCGTTGTGCTAAACGCAAGGCTGCTTGGTCGTACTCCTCTTCATTGCGCCATGTATCTCTTGGATTCAAAATGGCGTTGGGTACGTCTGGACACTTTTCAGGCACTGCCAATCCAAAAATAGGATGCGTACGATAATCTACTTTATTGAGCGCACCAGTCAAAGCAGCCTTAATCATAGCACGTGTAAAAGGTAAATGAATACGTGTTCCTTCGCCGTAGCTGCCGCCCGACCAGCCAGTATTGACCAACCATACATTGATGGGTTTGCCATCGGCTTTACTTTTTTCTAGTTTCTGCCCTAACAACGCTGCGTAGCTCGCTGGATGCAAAGGCAAGAACGGCGCACCGAAACAGGCGGAGAACGTCGTCATTGGTTCCGTAATGCCTTCTTCTGTTCCAGCAATCTTCGCCGTGTAGCCACTCATAAAGTGATACATCGCTTGCTCCGTTGTGAGTTTGGATATGGGAGGTAGTACTCCAAACGCATCGCAAGTCAAGAAGAAGATATTTTCTGGCAAGTCACCACGCGAGTTGTACATGATGTTGTCAATGTGGTAAATCGGGTAGCTAACGCGTGTATTTTGCGTAATTGAACTGTCTGTATAGTCTGCCGTACAGTTGTCGTCCTCAAATCCAATATTCTCTAGCATCGCGCCGAACTTGATGGCATTGTAGATTTGTGGTTCGCGCGTCGCAGAAAGATTAATAGTTTTAGCGTAACAACCCCCTTCAAAGTTAAACACGCTTTCTTTTGACCACCCATGCTCATCATCACCTATCAGTCGACGATCTGGATCATTGGACAGGGTCGTTTTTCCAGTACCTGACAGTCCAAAAAATAAAGCGGTGTCTCCTTTCGCCCCCACATTTGCCGAACAGTGCATGGGCAAAACACCGTGTTGAGTAGGCAGTAGATAGTTGAGGACAGAAAAGATGCCCTTTTTCATCTCTCCAGTGTACGCTGTGCCACCGATGATGATCGTCTTCGCCTTAAAATTGATGATAGAAAAGTTCTTTTGGCGTGTCAAATCCATTTTAGGATCAGCTTCTACGCTCGGAAACGCATATACATTCCAGTCCGCCTCAAACTGTTCTAGCTCTTGCTCATTTAAGCGCAAAAACATGTTGTAGATGAATAGATTTTGCCAGGGAAACTCAGTGTAAAAGCGAACGTTCAATCGGTACTTTAGACTCGCTCCAGCCGCTACCTCTCTAACATAGATTTCGTCCAGACTGTCCATGTAGTTGATCACTTTCTGATAGAGCTGATCGTAGCAGACTGGATCAATCGGTAAGTTGATATTGTTCCAATCTACTGTTGCTGTTGTTGTTGCATCTTTTACGATAAATCGATCCTTGGGTGAGCGACCTGTGAATTTTCCTGTATTGACGACAAGCGCCCCAGTACTACTTAGTTTTCCTTGACCCTGCTGAATGGTTCTTTCGATCAGCGCGGCGGGCTGAAGATTGCGGTGAATGACTTGCGGTTGTATTCCTTTCATAACTTGGTTTCTACGATTTCAAACACTTCTGAAATCAATAATAATTTGATTTGCCTACAAAGTAAGTGAATACGCATCAAGTTCTTTTCAATACTTCTGTTAAATTCATAACTTTTTGCCTCGTTTGCTAAATACGATCTCTAAACGTACTTTTTTGATCGAATCAGAGAAGAATAACGGTTCGTTACTAGCTAAGGAACGGTCAATAATGAGCTTTCACTAAAGTAGACTTTGCTAGATGTTTATTCTCACTATTCGAGGACGACTAGAATTGTATTTCAGCAGTATCGTAGCACCAACTCATTCCTTAACTTTCCAGATAATTCCCAATCCGAATCACTTCCGCAAACACCCCTGCCGCCGTCACTTCCGCCCCAGCACCGGGACCACGTACCACTAAAGGGGTATGCTGATAACGACGTGTTGTGAAGACAATCATGTTATCGCTGCCACTCAGCCCAAAAAATGGATGATCGGCTGCGTACTGCGCTAGACCGACTGTGCCTTTTCCACCCTCAAATTTAGCGACCATCCGCAATACTTTTCCATCTGCTTTAGCTGCTTCGTACAAGTCTTTTAATTGTTCATCTGCTTCTGGCAACCGCTCAAAAAACTGATCGACGTTCTCCGCTTCCATGATGTGTGCTGGCAAAACTGGCTCTATCGAAATGTCTTTCTCTTCAACAGCAAACCCAGCTTCTCTTGCCAGAATAATTAGCTTGCGACGCATATCCTTTCCGCCCAAATCTTCGCGTGGGTCAGGTTCGGTATAGCCTTTTTCCTTAGCCGCCCGCACCATTTCGCTGAATGGCGTAGTACCATCAAACTGATTAAAAATATAGGACATGGAACCAGAAATCACCCCTTCGATGCGCGTAATGTGATCGCCGCTGGAAATTAAATCTTTTAGTGTGGAAAGGACTGGTAATCCTGCACCTACATTCGTCTCGTAGACGAATTGAACGCCACGCTTTTGAGCTAGTGCTTTCAAGCGTTGGTACTGCTCGTACGAGGAAGAAGTAGCGATTTTATTGGGCGTAGAGATAGAAATGCTACTATCTAAAATGGCTGCATAGTGTTTGGGTAGATCAGTACTTGCTGTGTTATCAATAAAAATGGTATTTGAAAGGTTCAACGCGCGCATCCGCTCAATATAGTTAGCCAGATTAGAATCTTCTTCCGCGCTGAGGAGTGCTGTTTTCCAATTATTTAAAGGAATGCCTTCTTCATTAAATAGCATCTTTCTGCTATTCGCTATACCGACTACTTTGATGTCTAAGTGCTGCTCTTCCAATAAATGAGCATGTTGTACTCGGATTTGTTCCAGTAGTGTACCACCAATCAATCCAACACCGACTAAAAAGAGGTTCAATTCTTGCTTGTCCGATAGGAAAAATGCTTCGTGCAGTGCATTCAATGCTTTTAGCTCATCTACTTTGTTGATAACCACCGAAATATTGAGTTCCGAAGAACCTTGTGCAATCGCCACTGCATTAATCCCGTTTTTACCTAATGCTTTAAACATGCGTCCAGCGATGCCTGGTTGATAGCGCATATTTTCCCCAATGATGGCGACAGCAGACAAATTATATTCTACCTTGATCGGTGCGACTAACTTTCTATCTAACTCAAACTCGAATGCTTTTTCTACCGTCTTCTTCGCTTTCTCAGCGAAGGAAGGTTGCACCGCAAAACTAATAGCTAACTCTGAAGACCCTTGTGTAATTAGAATAACATTGATGTCGGCTTGCGCTAAAGCACTAAACAAACGCCCCGAGATACCAGGCACACCAAAGAGTCCACTACCAGAAAGTGTCAGCAAACTAATATCGCCGATAGATGAAATTCCTTTTACGGCACGTTCGTCTATGCTGTTCTGTTCAGAAATTAGTGTTCCCTCAAAATCTGGATTAAAGGTATTTTTGATGTATAAAGGAATATTTTTTCGAAGGGCAGGTTGTAAAGTTGGTGGATAGATCACTTTTGCCCCAAAGTGAGACATTTCCATCGCTTCGGCATAGGTCATTTTTGGAATCGTAAATGCGCGTTTCACCTTTCGAGGATCGCAAGTCAATACACCATTCACATCTGTCCAAATTTCAATTTGTTGTGCGTCCAAACCTGCTCCTAGTAAGGCTGCGGTATAGTCCGAACCTCCACGTCCTAGTGTAGTTGTTAGTCCACCTTTGGCACTGGCGATGAAACCGGTCACGATCTGTATATCGTTTTGTGTCCGATAGTGTTCTTGAATTTTTTTGTACGTCGCTGCAAAGTTGACCTTCGCTGATCCAAATCCTTTATTGGTTTGGATCACGTTTCGCGCATCCAAATAAGAAGCTGGAATGCCACTGTCTCGCAACGCATAACTAATGATATATGCTGAATTTCGCTCGCCAAAACTCAATACATAATCCATCGTACGCGTAGAAGCTTCGCGCACCAAAAATATACCGTACAACAGGTTTCTAAGTACGGCATGGTTCTGTTCCAATATAGGCATCATCTCTTCCAACAATGGTTCGCTGATGAGCGTCTGTGCAGCAACCAAATGACGTTGATGAAAAGCATTGAAGAGCGTTTGGTAAGACTCTTTGCCTTGCGCCGCTAACTGACTCATCTCGATGAGCGCATCTGTGACGCCACCAAATGCAGAAAAAACCACAGTAATATCTTCTCCACGCTCGTAGTAGGTACGCAGAATATCAATGATAGAGGTAATACGCTCCGCAGTAGCAACAGATGAACCACCAAATTTCAATACCTTCATAACAATTATTTTTTTGGCAAGCGATAAGAAAAAGAGCTATACGAATGGGGGCGCAAATTTAGTAGTTCAGTGCTACAAAACGAATGGTTTAAATCTGCTATTTCCGATATGAGGTGAGAAAATGAATAATTATCCTTAGTTAGGAGATCGTTTGCTCCATACTTGGATTAGTTATTTAAAGAAGAAATCGAAAAGACAATATCTGAAGCGAAGATTGTCCAATATGTTACGCTAAAATAGCTGAGGTGAATAAGCTTTGTTAGGAAATTAGACCAAGAAAGAAAACTGTTGTGATTAGCAAATTTTCGCTAATTTGCACCCCAATCCAAATATTATGCAGGTAATTGAATGTAACAACGTATGAAATTTTATCAACTTACACTCCCGATTAGTTTTGTTCTATTTTTAATGGCGAGTTGGTCGCTGCAAGCACAAACTACTATTCGAGGCGAAATTCTGGATGAAGAAAACAACGATCCACTCATTGGAGCTAATGTCATCATCGAAGGAACATCCGAAGGAACAGTGACTGACTTCGATGGCACATTTGAATTTAGCACAGATGCTGCGCTTCCACTCAATATTATTGTTTCTTACACTGGCTATTCCGCTCAGACAATTACTGTCACCAATTCAGACAGACTAGACATTAAGCTCAGTACGGACGCATTGACAATTGAGACAGTGGAAGTACGAGGACAGCGCATCAGTGACAAACAGAAAGAAGCCCCCCTCACGATAGAAGCGTTAGACAATATTGCGATCAAAGAAACGGCTTCGGAGAGTTTTTACGATGGCTTAGGTACATTAAAAGGAGTAGATTTAACAGCAGCGAGTCTAGGATTTAAGGTCATCAATATGCGTGGCTTTAACAGTACGAGTCCTGTGCGTTCGCTACAAATTATAGATGGGATAGACAACCAAGCACCAGGCTTGAACTTCTCATTAGGTAACTTCCTAGGTTCTTCCGAACTAGATGTCAATCGAGTAGAGATAGTCGTTGGGGCGAGTTCTGCGTTCTATGGTCCTAATGCCTTTAACGGGGTGATTAGTATGGAAACGAAGAATCCATTTTTTCAGGAAGGTATATCGGCAATGGTGAAAGCTGGCGAACGAAACTTGCTAGAAACCGCTGTGCGCTGGGCAGATGCTATTGATAACAAAGAAGGCTTACCTGTCTTTGCTTACAAGTTCAACTTTTCCTATTTACAAGCTGATGATTGGGTAGCGGATAACTATGACCCTATTGATGGTTCTTTAGTAACAGCAGATAATCCTGGTGGCTTCGATGCAGTCAATATATACGGAGACGAATACCAAAGTAGAAATGACTTCTCCGATCAGCCGAGTAACTTCCCTGGCTTAGGTACTTGGTATCGGACGGGCTACCGCGAGATTGATTTGGTGGACTACGATACTCGTAATTTGAAGTTAGGTGGGGCATTTCATTTACGCACAAGTCCAAAGCAAATGGAAGCTTCTCCGGAGTTGATTTTTTCTACTAGTTATGGTACAGGAACAACAGTGTATCAAGGCGACAACCGTTTTAGCTTACGCGGAATCACTTTTTTACAAAATCGTCTAGAGTGGACGAAACGCAATAAATTTTTCATTCGCGCCTATACGACGCGTACCGGTGCAGGTGACTCTTACGATCCGTATTTTACGGCTTTGGAGCTACAGCGTCGGGCAAAGTCAGACAACAACTGGGCGCGTGATTATGCTGGCTATTGGCAAGAACCAATCTTGGATCGCATGATTGAAAATGGCTATCCAGAGATTGAAATTACCTTCGATCCTGACAATCCATTTGTACCTATCGTTAACTTCGATCAGGAAGCAGCCGGTAAGTGGTTGGTCAATAATCGAGACCTACTGGATGAGTGGCACGGCGAGGCGGCAGCAGTCGCTAACGAGCGCTCTCCTGGGGCTAATAATTCGGTTGATTTTTTTGAGCCAGGTACAGAGCGATTCAACGAAGAGTTCGACAACATTCGCAATACATTGCGCACAGAAGGTGGAACAAAGTTTTTCGATAACTCTGCCCTCTACCATGTTCATGGTGAATATAAATTCAATCCTAGCTGGACAGATCAGATTACTGTAGGTGGCAACTATCGTTTGTACACGCCAGAATCGCAGGGAACGGTATTTTCAGATACCTCTGGCATTGATATTACAAATTCAGAGTTTGGTGCATATGCTGGTATTGAAAAATCTTTATTCGATGACCAATTAAAAGCACAAGTGACCTTTCGCACCGATAAAAACCAGAACTTCGATTGGTTGTTTTCGCCGGCTGCTTCCTTAGTGTGGAGTCCAAGTGACAACAATTATCTACGCGTCTCCTTTTCTTCTGCTATTCGGAATCCAACATTGACCGATCAATATTTGCTCCTGGATGTAGGGCGAGCTGTTTTGGCAGGTAATCTGAATGGTGTAGAAGATTTGATTACGATAGAATCGCTTCGTGACTATTTCAATGCACCAGGACCAGATGTATTGGAGTTTTTCGATATAGATGGAGTGAAACCCGAGCAGGTTCAAACAATAGAAGCAGGCTACAGAACAACTCTTTTCGATAATACCTATGTGGATGCGGGCTACTATTTTAGCACGTATACTAACTTTTTAGGCTTCGTCATCGGGGCGAAAGCAGATTTCGACGAAACAACTGGATTGCCGAATAACATTCAGGCCTTCCGTTTTGCAGCTAACTCTACCAATACAGTGACTACCCAAGGTCTATCGGTGGGTGTCAATCATTACTTCGCAAACTACTATGCTGTGAATGGTAATTACTCCTGGAATAGACTGGTGCAAGCCGCAGACGACGACCCAATTATTCCAGCGTTCAATACGCCTGAACATAAGTTCAATCTTGGTATCAGTGGACGTGGCTTAGACATCATCATGGGAGGCATCAAGGTGAGAAATGTAGGCTTCAAAGTGAACTACAAGTGGATAGAAGGTTTCCTATTCGAGGGATCACCACAGTTCACAGGATTTATTCCAACCTATGACTTACTAGATGCGCAGGTCAATGTATTGTTCCGAAAGATAGATACAACCATGAAGATTGGTGCATCCAACGTATTAGACAATAGAAGCTTTCAAACCTATGGTGGTCCACGCATCGGTCGACTAGCTTATATTTCTTTTACATATAGTCCAGACTAAGCCATCTTTTTTCGACATACTGTAGCCTACCAAACGATCGCTAATTCTAGTACAGCCAATAGAAGTTGTACTAGAATTAGTGATCTATCCGACTCTTCAAACCTCACCTTCTCCTTTATAAGCTGTTGTTTATTTATTATAAATAACATACTAACAAGATCAAATTTGGAGAATAAATGTTACATCTACACATTATTCTGTTTCTACAGACATTATTTGCATACGCACACTACACTACATCCAAAAAGGCAGACATATTCTTAATTATTTACTATTCAAAACATTGTTTCATGAAAAGATTAAATACAATCTTATTTTTATTGTTGAGCGTTTCGCTCTCCTACCTTCAGGCTCAAGACGGTAGGTTTATGACGGAAGTCTTTTCCGATGTAGAGGTGACACCAGATGTTACATATGGTGTGAATGCAACTGTACTTTTCTTACCTGCTCTAGGAGAAGCGGTTCCACAAGAGCTTAAATTAGATGTGTACGAACCTGTCGATGATGATCGAGAAGCGCGTCCACTTGTTTTAGTTTTTCATACGGGCAACTTCTTGCCTACTCCTCAAAATGCACAGATTTTGGGGACGCGCACCGATTCTTCGATTGTAGAAGTTTGTACTCGACTAGCAAAGTATGGGTATACAGCTGCTGCCGTTTCTTACCGTTTAGGTTGGAATCCATTAGCAGAGACGCAACCAACTCGTGCTTTAGGTCTGATTCAAGCATCTTACCGAGGCGTTCAAGATGCTCGAACGGCTATTCGTTTTTTCAAGCGGGATATGGTCGAAAACGGGAATCAATTTGCCGTTGATACCAGTCGCATCGCGATTTGGGGACAAGGTACTGGTGGCTATGTCACATTGGGTGCTGTGGGTTTAGATGACTATAGCAACATTTTAACGACTACTAATGGTCCTGCAAAATTCTTAATCGATACGAATAACGATAGTATTCCTGATGCGCCAATGGTTTTCCCACCAGTACAT
>CAYLPW010000152.1:0-12185 GCA_964385665.1 uncultured Saprospiraceae bacterium | reverse complement strand
TTAACGAAGTCCAATTAAATAGAGACAGTAATACGATCGTTTGTTGCTGCTAACATTCATCTACTTTTGTACTATTAATTAACAATATAGAAGAAACGGAAGTTTATAAAGCTATGCATTTCAAAATTGACTGGATTTAAAGCAACCTCCATGTTAAACGTTTGCTTAGAGATTGTAAAGTTAGCGCAAATTCATGTCGGAATGCTAGACCTATCCTGTCATTTCAGTGGAATTGTACTATTTTTGTCGTCCTATTTATCAAAAAACGGAAGCACGAGTCACATTGGCATACCGTAAAATCAGAGAAGTATTATGAGCAAACAGCTTGATCTACAACAGACGTACAACGAAAAAGGAGAAGCGCTTAGTCCTGTTTTGAAAGATGGCGTAAAAAACTTTTTGATCGATATTGATGGTACCGTTTGCGATGATGTCCCCAATGAAGAACCAGAACGTATGGCAACCGTATTGCCTTATCCTGACGCGCTCAAAATTGTAAATAAGTGGTATGATGAAGGACATGTTATTACCTTTTTCACCTCTCGTACAGAAGAACACCGAGAAGTAACGGAAGAATGGCTACAACAGCACGAATTTCGGTATCATGGTCTTTTAATGGACAAGCCACGTGGAGGTAACTACCATTGGATCGACAACCATATCGTAAAAGCAACACGCTTTAAAGGAAAATTTACCGACTTGGTGGTAGAATCGCGTGAGATTGAAGTATTCAAAAAATAATAGCCCTGCCCAATAAGTGGTTGTTTTTGAAGGTCAACTACTTTCTTGCAGAATGCCCTCAAAAAGTGCTACTTTAGCGTTTTTTGCATTAACAGATCTTAGACAACTCAGTAGATTAAGTTGGTATAGTAAGAGTTGTTTAGCGTCTACATCTGAAAATAATTAGTATATGTCATTTGAAGTAGAAGGCAAATTGTACAAAAAATTTGATACCGAAAATAAAACAGCTTCCTTTCAGGCACGTGAGTTTGTGATCGAGACGGAAGGAACATATCCACAATATGTAAAATTTCAATTGACGCAGGATCGCTGCGGTGCAATAGAAGAGTATAACGAAGGTGAAAATATCAAAGTACACTTTGACTTGCGTGGACGAGAGTGGAACGGCAAGTATTTCACTAATCTAAATGCTTGGCGCATTGAGCGAGCAGTTGCACAACAAGAAGTTCCTAATGATGGAATGCCTAACACAGAAGATTTTCCTACGGTAGGTGATGAGCCACCTGCTATGGAGCATAGTGATGATCTTCCGTTTTAATGAAGGATTGACGAAAGTTAAAAAAGCGATAGCGTTGACCTCTATCGCTTTTTTTCATGCCTTTTAAGGTTACAGCGTACAGGCAACCAATATTACCAATTAGAAAGGATATTATGTTTTAGTAAATCCTAAAAATTGATCGTCGAAATCACATACTCCAGATTTTGCATAAACTCGCGCTTATCCTCCCCTGGCGCATGTACAAAACCATTGACGTAGATCAACTCATTCGTCTTCGGATTGATGGTCAAATAACTGACAAACGGTCCGCCCGCATAGTCATTAACCATATCCCAAATACCACGCGCTTCCAGAGCATAGTTTTTGTTCAATTCTGTACGCTCTACAAACATGGGTAAGGCAACGTCATTAATGCGCATATACGTTCCATCAATGTCAGTCGAAACCAGCTTTTTGCCCAACGAGTCCTGAATACTCTTGATCCCTGCCCGACTCAATTGCGACTGACTGGTGTACGGTCGCTTATGAATCATGATATTGCTACTGCTCACTGGTGTTTCGTCGCGCAACCAAAGCGTATTATCTTTATTGTACGCCACGATATACGGTTTCGGAATCCGCATTTGTACACCCAACTCCTGACGCATCGTCTCCATAATGGTTTGGTTCTCCCCACTCACATACGTATTGTCACGAATACGAATAGCATTGGACTCCATCAAGCGTTTTTTGGCAGCTGGAAAGGTCTTGATAATTTGATCTTTTACGGTCTCTTTTCCATCAGCATAGACATAGATCAACAACTGATTCTTCGCCCAACGATCTTTAGCGACAGTTGTAGAGGCGTTGTTGTCTTCTCGCGCTGCTCGCATTTTTTCTTCCCCTAAGTCTTTCGTCACCATCCGTGTCGTTGGTGAATCGGCATCTTCGATATTAGCCACAAACAGCAAATGGCGCAACTGCTTACGCAAGGGATCTTCTAATACCTCCTGAGGGGTAAAATGGGTCAAATCAAAAATAGGTTCTGGTTGTGGTAGAATAGGGTACGCCGACCCATAATAATAGCGAATCGTATCGCCAATATCCCCCTGCCAAGCTTCGTCGTCCATGACAACGACAAGCTGGTTGCGTGGTCCGTATGCGTTGGGCGTAGCTGTAAATTGCTTGCGTGATTCTTGCGAACAAGCAGTCAATAACAATAAAACAAACAAGAAAAGACTCACTCTTTGAATTATCTGAATCATATATAATGAAGTGTAATTGAATCAATGAATAAAATTAGAATGACCTAAGCATCAGAAAAGTTGCTAATGCTGAGGCTATCCAAATGCAAAGATATTAACCTTTGCTTCATCAAAACAGATGCAGTTTTACTTCGGTTTGGCGCATATTGTCATTGCTTTTGTATCTTTCCGAATTACATTTATAAATCTCTTGACAGTAGACTTATCTTAAGTTGAAAATTAAGAACTGTAGTAGTATTACTGCGAATCTCCTGAACTAGTCTATTATCTACTATCTAACGCCTGCCTGCCGTAGACGACAGTAAGGCAGATCTAAAATCTACTTCATGCAAATACGATCATTTTTCGATTTAACAGGTAAAGTTGCTATCGTGACTGGTGCATCTAAAGGTATTGGTGCGCAAATGGCAAGAGGGCTTGCTGAATTTGGGGCTAAAGTTGTTATCAGTTCGCGCAAACAAGAAGCACTGGATGAAGTTGCCTCAACCTTTCAAGCAGATGGTCTAGAAGCGGTCGGTATTGCCTGTCATGTCGGAGATGCGGAACAGCGACAAGCACTTATTGACCAGACAATGGAAAAATATGGTCGAATAGATGTGTTAATCAATAATGCTGCGACCAATCCTTATTTCGGGCCTATCGATAAGATGACGCCCGAAGTCTATCAAAAAACGATGGCCATCAACCTGGATGCCGCCATGTACATGAGTAACCTGGTGTATGCAGTAATGAAAAAGCAAAATAGCGGTAGCATTATTCATATTAGTTCCATAGAGGGTTTACATGCATCGGCAGGTTTCGCGGCGTATAATTTGAGTAAAGCAGCGTTGGTGATGCTAGCTAAGAATCAAGCGGCAGAATGGGGCAGCGACGGCGTGCGCGTCAATGTCATCTGTCCAGGATTGGTAAAAACGAAATTGAGTCAGATGCTTTGGAAAAATGAAGCCGTTTTGAAACAAGTAGAGAAGAAGATTCCATTGCAACGTATGGCACAACCGCCCGAAATGGCAGGCTTAGCCGTCTTTTTAGCTTCGGATGCGTCTTCGTATATGACTGGCTCGACGCTGGTAAATGATGGAGGGCTGTTGAATGCTGGGTTGTTTTAGTTTGTCCGTAGTCGCACCGTAAATTACTGAGTATAGATGTAGCCTGCTAGGAGGTTGTCGTTTCCCACGACGACCTCCTTTCACGGCTTTTTAATTACTCCATCACGCGCTTATACTTCCCCAAAATTCCGACTCCACTTGGACAAAGTTGATTGATGACCGTTTGTTGTTCTGGCGAAACAGTCATTACCTCCCAACCATCATTCGTAGAAGTTAATGAGAGTGCGCCACCCATGCTGCGCTCAAAATAGCTCAAGGGCACTCGAATTTCTCCATTTACTAACCGACCGACTCCTTGCAGCTCACAATCCGATTTTTCATTCGTTCCTGCTCCCGACGAAAATTTAACCACAATTTCGCCTAACCCATTATCTCGAATCATCAATCGCTGTCGATAGGTATTCGGATAGGGATCACTTACATATTCACCATAGACACTATTGTTCAATTCTTCTAAACTAATACCGTGTGGTTCCAGACGAAATCCTGCCTCTCCTGCGACTAAGTTGTAGCTGCTTTGCTGGCGTTTGCCATCGGTCGTCTCGTATAAATCAAAGATACGCCCATCTCGAATTTCATAATGATGACTGTTTGGTTTCGCATTCAGGCTACCTTGATCGACATAGACTGGCAAAGCAGAAGTAGAAGAAATACTCCTCACGGCTAGCTGCTCTTGCCCGTCTTCATTCCGACCAATCACTACTACCTCAGGACGACCATCATTGTTCAAATCCGTCAGTTCTGTTTGCTGGATTTGACCTGGCATGTCTATTTCTACTCGCTCCAATGGCTGGTTGTTCGGTGTTCGAGCATTGATCTGGATTAAGTTGTCTTCGCGTTCTATATGAACACGATAGTCACCATAACTCATTATCTGTGACTCTGGTAACGGACCAGGAGATATTCTTTCACTAGGAGTAGTTTCTTCGTAAGCGTCTATATCTACAGCGTCGGAATCGTTGTAGTCAGTGGGCGACTGACAGGCAAAAAATAAGAAGGCAAAAGAGAACAATAAATACTTCATCAGTGGATAATTAGCCAAATAAATAGTTCGATTACCGATATAAGTCTGAAAAAATACCAAAAGTTCTAGCTTTGGGGAAACAATCCAATAAATGAACAGTCACTATCTACTTTTCGCACTCGCTTTGTTCTTATGGAGTTGTGAAACAGCACCAACGATTGATGATCCTGCCGACGAGCTACTTCAGAAGGCAGCTGGAGACATCAGTCAATGGCAAAACGTAGCGAGTATACAGTTCGAGAAGACTTCAACACTCTATGATAGCAGTGGCGCGGTAGAAAGCCACACGGAACAACTACACCACTACACGTATCATCCAAATCGGAGAATCGAGATTGTGACACCTGCTACGGAGACTTTACTGATTTGGGACACTTTAGGCATTACAAAAAGTGTACAAGACACCTTAAAAGCGCAAGAGGAAGCCGACAAAGCGAAGCCGTCTATGGAAGCAGCTACTTTCGTCATGGAGTTGCCGTATCGGTTAGTCAATGATGAAGTGGAACTAGCAGTCTTAGACAACGAAGTTTTAGAGAATTGGGGAGAAATGGAGGTATTGGAAGCTAGATACAATGATAACTCTGGCGATATTTGGCGATTGTATTTTGAGCTAGAGACACACCTGCTTCGCGCCTATCGAGTGCAACACGCCGATCATATTAGTTATGTGATCAACGAAAAAGTACATGAAATGGAAGGTCTATATTTCCCGCACGAACGCAAAAGTTATCGCATCAATGAACAGGGAGAAAAGCTATACTTGAGAGCTGCTTATGTATATGAAAACATGGATATAGAATGGATAAAACAAGGAGTCGAAAAGCAGTAGCTAGACGGTATGTTCAGCTATTAGAACAAGGAAATATCGCGCTAGTGATTCAGCTATTTACAATTAATGGAATCGTACAGTCTCCCATCTACGGAACGCAACGAGCGGATGATTTTTATCGGCAACTGGCGAAGGACACGTACAGATCAGAGCTTTCTATTAAAAATATTTTTGAAGAGGAAACACAACCAAAACTAGCCTTGTATTTTGAATATGTATGGACATTGCGTTCGGGGAAAGTGGTTCGATTTGATGTGGTCGATATTCTAGAATTCGATGAAGAGAACAACATCCAAAAGTTGACCATCATCTACGATACGGTCGTCAGTCGACAACTCGTGAAGGAGTTGTAGATTATCGTAAAATCTGTATCTTAGCGCAAAGGCAACCAAGAAAGCACTCACCCAAACTCATCTATCCAAACAACACAATTTTATGCTCGCCAAAACTTATGCTAGTGCCGTTCTGGGCGTAGATGCGCAAACCATCACGATAGAAGTCAATGCAGGAGGCAATGTACCAGCAGGAAAGCAGTTCTACCATATTGTTGGGCTGCCTGATAGTGCCGTTCGAGAAGGGTTTCCCCGCATCGAAGCAGCAGTTAAAAATGTGGGCTATCGGATGCCTCGCTTGAAGTTGATTATCAATTTAGCACCAGCCGATATCCGAAAAGAAGGATCGTCTTATGATTTGCCGATTAGTATAGGTGTATTGGCAGCGACTAAACAAATTCCAATAGAAGCATTAGAGGGCTATTTATTGATGGGCGAATTGGCATTGGATGGTGAGTTACGTCCCGTGAAGGGTGTGTTGCCAATGGCGATTCAAGCTAGAAAAGAAAAATTTAAAGGGCTGATTGTGCCCAAACAGAATGCTCGAGAAGCTGCTATTGTCAATGATTTGGATGTGTACGGCATTAGCAACTTAAAAGAAGCTGTTCAGTTTTTCAGAGGGGAAGTTGAGTTGACACCTACTGTAGTCGATACACGCGATGAGTTCGCCGATACCGTAAGCGACTACCCTATCGACTTTGCCGATGTAAAAGGACAAGAAAACATCAAGCGTGCTTTGGAACTAGCAGCAGCAGGTGGACACAACGTCATATTGATTGGACCGCCAGGTGCTGGAAAGACCATGTTGGCGCGTCGAATGCCCACTATTTTACCTCCACTTTCGCTGTATGAAGCTCTAGAAACGACCAAAATCCATTCCGTCGCTGGCAGATTGAATAGCGATACTTCACTCATCGCTACACGTCCATTTCGGGCACCACACCACACAATCAGTGATGTTGCTCTAGTTGGCGGTGGTTCCAATCCAATGCCCGGCGAAATATCTTTGGCGCACAATGGCGTTTTGTTTTTGGATGAGTTGCCAGAGTTCAAACGCACAGTTTTGGAAGTCATGCGACAACCGATGGAAGAGCGAAAAGTCACCATCTCTCGCGCAAAGATTAGCGTGGATTATCCAGCCAGTTTTATGCTCGTCGCTTCTATGAATCCTTGTCCTTGTGGCTATTACAATCATCCTGAAAAAGATTGTGTGTGTAGTCCAGGCGTCGTCAAACGCTATCTGAATAAAATATCAGGACCATTACTGGATCGCATTGATTTGCACGTAGAAGTCACGCCAGTATCTTACGAACAACTCTCCAGTTTTGAACGTCCCAAAATTTCTAGTGAAGACATCGCGGAGCGGGTGGCCAAAGCACGAGAAATTCAAGCGGAACGCTTCAAAGATATTAATGGTGTGTATTCTAATGCCCAAATGCCTAGTCGCATGGTGCGCGAAGTTTGTCAACTGAATCAGGCTGGATTGGTATTACTTAAAAAAGCAATGAAGGTGCAACAACTCTCTGCACGCGCCTATGATCGGATTCTGAAGGTGGCTCGCACAGCAGCGGATCTGTCGGCTAGTGAAAACATTAAAATTGAGCATTTGGCAGAAGCAATTTTGTATCGGTCGCTAGATAAGGAAGGCTGGGCAGGGTAGAATGAATATCGAACCTGCCTTGACTGCCGTTTGTGGCAGGCAGGTATTGAACCGATGAATAAAAAATATCGAAGTTTTCAGTAGCTGAAATTTTGAACATTTCTCAGATTCAACCTTATTCTCAACTATTTAATGCAACTATCATGACACCAACTTAATAGAATACACTCACCTCATCCAACCCTTTCCGCTCCAAATCTGGCACCACCGCCTCTGCTGCTGGATGACCAACTGGCAGCAACAAAAACGGACGCTCATTGGCTGGTCTCCCCAGTAATTCTTGTAAAAAATTCATGGGACTAGGCGTGTGCGTCAAGGTCACCAATCCTGCTTGATGAATAGCGGCAATCAAAAAGCCTGCGGCGATGCCTACCGATTCGTTGACGTAGTAGTTCTTTGCCCGACTGCCATCTTCGTTTAGATCATACGATTTCTTAAATACTACGATCAACCAGGGCGCAATCTCCAAAAATGGCTTTTGCCAGTTGGTACCAAAAGGCTTTAAATCTTTTAGCCATTCGTCTGACATCCGTCCGTTGTAGCTGATGTATTCTTCTTTTTCGGCAGCCTCTCGAATTTTTGCTTTCAATGCAGGATCGCTTACCGCACAGAATGTCCACGGTTGTTTGTGTGCGCCAGATGGGGCAGAAGAGGCAGTTAAGATTAGATTTTCGATCACTTTTCGGTCGATTGGTCGGTCGGAGAAAAAGCGTAATGAGCGACGCGATTGTAGTTGGTCGTGGAAGGTTTGACTGCGTTGTAGAACTTCCTCATCGGAAAGATCAAGGGATGGGTAGGGAAAAAAGCGTTCGGTGTCCATTTTTAGATAGGAGATTCGTGAAAGGAGGTGGTCGTGGGAAACGACGACCTCCTATGAACTGCTAGAAACTATTGGCGATAGCTAAAAAATCATCTGCTTGCAGAGATGCGCCACCGACAAGACCACCATCCACGTCTGGCTGAGCGAAGATTTCTTTGGCATTGGCTGGCTTGACACTGCCACCATACAGAATAGAAATTGCGTTGGCTGTTGTCGATCCAAATTTGTCCGAAAGGAGTTGGCGAATGTGTGCGTGCATTTCTTGGGCTTGTTCTGGAGAGGCCGTTTTTCCTGTTCCAATGGCCCAAACTGGTTCGTAAGCAATCACTACTTGACGTAGAGCTTCTTCTGATAGATGAAAGAGCGCATCATTTAATTGTTGAGCCACCAATTCACGATGTTCGTTGGCTTCGCGCACTTCCAACTTCTCACCACAACAATAAATGGGAACTAGCCCTTTTGACAAAACAAGATCAATTTTTTTGGCAATTAAGTGGTCGTCCTCCCCTTGATATTCGCGGCGTTCCGAATGTCCTAGAATGACGTGCGTCGCGCCAGTCGACTGAATCATATCTGCCGAAATCTCACCAGTGTATGCTCCTTTTTCTTCCTGATGGCAGTTTTGAGCAGCGATGTGTACGCCTTTCAACTTACTCAACTCGGCTAGATAGATAGCTGGAACACCAAGTATAATTTCTACATCCTCTGGTCGTTTGCCATCGGCAACTGCTTCGGCAAGTGTCACGCCATCTTGATAAGTCGTATTCATCTTCCAGTTCCCTGCTGCTATTTGTTTGCGCATGATTTGTTTTCTATTTGATAAAATAAATGGTAGGTCGGCAAGATAAGGAACGTGAAATAATTAAATTGATCTGTTTCCATTTTTTTCAAGTCCAACTTCCCTGAAGTAAAAGTTATAAGAAAATGCAAATCTCCAAAAAGTCAATGGGATTCCAACTCCATTACCTCTGTCTTCTCTTTCTCCATTTCTTTGGTCAAAAAATAATTTAAAACGGTACGAATGACAGCAATAGCTGCCAACTTACCAATCGCTTCCCAAGTAGGTGCTACCGCCGTAGATAGAATATCAGCAGCCAACTGAAATTCAAGAGCCAACACCAAGTAACGGGCAAAGACCAACCGAACATCCGCAAAGTCCTTGTACTTCCGATCTCGCAACGTCCGTAAATACAGCACCAAAGCACGTACAGTACCAATGACTACAAACGTCACACCAATCGCTTCTACGAATAGCTTGATGTATTCTATAATATGTATCAGGTGTTCTTCCATAGCTGTTCTGCTGTTCGATGTAAAAAGTACTTAAGCTATCTATTGAAGTGCAGACAAACAAGGGGCGTTCACTCCTACTCCGCTTTTCTAGTAGATAAGTCCGAATTTGAAAACCTGTATTTCCATTTGGTGTTAGCATTAGTATGAAAAGAATCAAACCGAAAAAAGGACAAGAAAGCGTTTGGGACTATCCGCGTCCACCCAAATTAGAAGCGACGAATAAAGAATTGATTATTGAATTTGACGGTATCCGCATGGCAGCGACGAATGCCGCGTTTCGAGTATTGGAGACCAGTCACCCACCAGTTTACTACATTCCACAACAGGACATACAAATGGACTACTTGCGACAAAGCGATGGGCGAAGTAGCTTTTGTGAGTTTAAGGGAGCTGCTGTTTATTGGGATATTGTTACACCAAATAAGCAAAGTTTGAAAGCTGCTTGGAGCTATCCCACACCGACTCCGCGATTTCAGCCTTTGGCTAATCATCTCGCTTTCTACGCTAGTCGTGTAGACGCCTGTTATGTAGATGGTGAGTTAGTGCAGTCGCAAGAAGGTGATTTTTATGGAGGTTGGATTACGGAAGCTATTGTGGGGCCGTTCAAGGGTGGCGAAGGAACTTGGGGCTGGTAGATCTGTTTTAATAGTCATCCCGTGATTATTGAACTTAACTGCTGAGAGTAGTCTATAATAGTGTAGTCAAGGCACTAAATTCGCGGGGTGACAAGCTTACAACGCCAGAAAATTCTTCAAAATCCGCTCGCCTACACTCCCCGACTTCTCTGGATGAAACTGCGTGGCATAAAAATTATCTTTCTGCAAACCCGCACTAAATGGAACGACGTAATTAGTCAATGCGGTCGTATAATCGCCAGCTTCCACATAGTAGCTATGTACATAGTAGACATATTCGTTTTCTAAACTGGCATCAAACACGCCGTTTTTGACTTGATAGATTTGATTCCAACCCATGTGGGGGACTTTCTCACCGCTCTCTGGCTGAAACAACTTCACCCGATGTGGAATGATGCCTAAACATTCCGTATCATTTTCTTCGGAATAGTCACACAATAATTGTTGTCCAATACAAATCGCCAACGTCGGTTGTGTCAAATTCCGAATGACATCATCCAATCCATGTTCGCGCAAATGTGCCATGGCAGAATTGGCTTCGCCGACACCAGGAAAAATGACCTTGTCTGCCTGCCGAATCTCCTCGTGATCTGCTGTCAACTTCGCTTCGACCCCTAAACGTTGAAGTGCGAACAAGACCGAACGAACGTTTCCAGCATTGTAGTTGATGACGGTTAGCATGGTACGAATTTGTGGGCGTGAAAGGATGGGAGAAGAAGATCGCTTTTGAAGAAGATGGGCTATTGGCTATTGGCTGTTGGCTGTTGGCTATTAGCCATATCGCGCTTCACTGCATGTATACGCCAGTTGCAGTCAAAATTTAAACACATTAGGATTAGTGGATAAAAATAGCAGAATTGAGCTATTAGCCGCTGAACAAGCCAACAGCTAATAGCCAATTGCTAACAGCCAGAGCTACGCTAGTAGCGATAATACTCAGGCTTAAACGGACCTTCCTGCGGCACGCCAATATAATCCGCTTGATCTGGACGCAATTCTTCCAGTTCAGCACCAATTTTTGCTAAGTGCAAACGCGCGACTTTCTCATCCAAATGCTTCGGTAGCATGTAGACTTTGTTGTCGTAGTTCTCGCTGTTTTTCCACAGCTCGATCTGCGCTAACACTTGATTCGTAAACGAGTTAGACATCACGAAAGATGGGTGACCAGTGGCACAACCTAGATTCACTAGACGACCTTCTGCCAATAAGATAATGTCTTTGCCGTCCAAGGTATACTTATCGACCTGTGGCTTGATTTCTACTTTCTCTGCATTATCATTCAACCACGCTACGTCAATCTCATTATCAAAGTGACCAATATTGCACAAAATCGTTTTGTCATTCATCAAACGGAGATGACGTTCCTGCACGATGTCTTTATTACCTGTTGCCGTGACGACGATGTCTGCTTTTGGAATCGCATTTTCCATCTTCAAGACTTCAAAGCCATCCATCGCTGCTTGCAAAGCACAAATGGGGTCAATTTCTGTCACCACAACACGGCAACCTGCACCACGTAGCGACGCAGCTGAGCCTTTTCCTACGTCTCCATATCCTGCGACAACAGCTACTTTACCAGCCATCATCACATCTGTCGCGCGACGAATCGCATCTACACACGATTCTTTACAACCGTATTTGTTATCAAACTTCGACTTCGTAACCGAGTCATTGATATTGATGGCAGGCATTGGAAGCGTGCCATTTTTCATGCGCTCGTACAAGCGGTGTACGCCTGTCGTTGTCTCTTCACTTAGTCCTTTGATATTCTGAACCAATTCAGGATAGCGATCCAAGACCATATTCGTCAAGTCACCACCATCATCCAAAATCATGTTCAACGGCTGACCATCTTCAAAAGCAAACAAGGTCTGCTCAATCGCCCAATCAAATTCTTCTTCTGTCATGCCTTTCCACGCAAAAACTGGAATACCTGCTGCTGCAATTGCTGCTGCTGCGTGATCTTGTGTCGAAAAAATGTTACAAGAAGACCAGGTTACGT
>CAYLPW010000151.1:0-12277 GCA_964385665.1 uncultured Saprospiraceae bacterium | reverse complement strand
CCTGTCCTGAATCACTATCGGGGTGACCACGATAGGATATGCTCATCTAGCCTTACAAATGGGAGGAGCATATAGAATCTCGGACACAGTCCGAGACTATCAGGGGGTTTGTAGACAGTGATACAGACCCTAATAAAAAGATTGCAGGTGAAGTAATTACCGTAGTAGAAAGAAGTAATCTTCCTGACGCTTGGTTCTTTGACTCTTTTAACTATCCTCTAATAAGGCTCATCAATCCTGGAGCGAATAATAGTGGATATACGGGTACTTCTATGTCACATAGAGGAATGGGTACATTTGGGTACGTTCGTTTTGACTGCTTTTAGTAGAGCCTAAGAGTTAGTCCAAGGAGAGTCAAAGAAGATAAATACAATCCTCTTTGACTCTTTTATTGATCTAACAAATTATTGTTAAAAGCTAATAACTAACTCTTTCTATCACATAAAGAAATGTATCATGAACCATTTCATACTATACATCACGCATTTACTATTGCCGATCTGTATCATTATTTGCTCGGTTTCTACGAGCTTTGCTCAACTCACAGAACTTCAACTATCCACTAGAATTGTCTTCAGTGATGTAACAGGAAGAAATGACTTTAATGAGCGAATCATAGATGCGAATACTTGGAAGTACAGCAAAGGTCTATCTTTGGGGGCAAATTTCAACATCTGGAAGAATCGTCTAAGCTTAAGAACCAATCTATTCTATAATGAACGTAAGGCTTTAGAGTTTTTTACATTTGGTGTAGAAGGCACACCTGATTTAGAGCAGTATCCTTTTTTAAGCCGAAGATTTACATTTCTGAGGTGGGCTTCTTCCCCACAGAGTGATCTATTCTATAATGAGAATTTTGAACATCCGTTCATTCATTTCCCCAACTTCAAATATCTACACCTGGAACTACTACCCATTTATACTTTTTCCATTGGAGAAAAATGGTCGATACAATCAGGAGTAGGAATAAGTGGAGGCATCCTATTGAATAGAGCAGAAAATACCATCGGTCGAGAGTATTTTCCTGCTTTCGATGAACTTTTTGAATCGGGTATGCTAGTTGGAGAAGTAGAATACCATCGGTACGATGTGAATGTTATGGGACAGTTAGGAGTTAGATATCGAGTGTCGCCTGCTTTGTCTGTTGGTATTTCTAGTGGCGTCCATCATTCATTAATTCACTTAAATGACAGTTTTCGAGAGTCTATTTCTCGACAAGTGAACTGGCTGATCATTACACCAGGCATTGATGTAGTGTATCATCTCAAGAGAGATGATGGTGGTGAGTGATGACTTGAGTAGAATCAGTTCTTTCTAAGAAATCTCACAATGATAAAATACTTTACTACGCTGCCCCTGATAGTCGTGATGTTCTAAAGCCATAAAAAGCGGTTCGATTGCTGTGTGTCTAGCTGTTCTGAATCACTATCGGGGTGACCGCGATAGGATATGCTCATCTAGCTTTACGAATGGAACGAGCATATAGAATCTCGGACACAGTCCGAGACTATCAAGGTAAACAGACAGCTTGCTGTCTGTGTTTGTCCATACTAGAACTCAATCCTGCCAAGTAGCCTTTGACTGGGTAGCCAGTGCTTACTTCTCCATAAACTTCAAAGCATATACTGATTTGTAGCTTTCAGGATTTCTAAACAGATCGTCTAACTCGCTTCTTGTTTTTTTATCTATAAAGGGCATGAGTGGCTGTTCCACTTCATATAGCTTCATAATTGATTTTTTTATTTTTTCATCCCATGCTTGATGATAATCATCAAAATCAGAAGGCTTGATTTCTTTTCTGCAATTTTCTTCTCCACACACTAATGTCATCGGTTTTGTCAGATTGAATATTCCATATTCGTCAGTAATCTGTTCTCCTTTTTTTATACCTCTTATCGCTATTTCAAAACCGTACCCAGTACTGATCGAGTTGCAATTGCAGCAGTGATTGACGTATTTAGCAAAGTCCCAGCTGATTATCCTATTGCCTGCTTCATCTATATATGAATATTTTTCAATCACTTCCTTCATCTCTTCAGTATGCATTAAGTAATCTGTCGGACTTATGCTCAATTCAAGACTGTCTTTTACATAGACTATTGTTCCTTCTATAATATCGGCTGTGGCGAATACACCGTATCCAACCTGCTCGTTTATAAACTTTAACTCCGTATTAGGATGTATCATGGTTCGATTTATTGTGTTGTAAATGAGAAACTAAATGGTGAAATTAGCTGAATGTAAGTACTTAAGCTATTGGGCGCCAGATCGCTTCGTTTTTAAACTGATCTAGCTGATCGTCAACTATTTATGGTGGCTACCCATTTCTTTTTTCTTGTACTCAATCATTTAATTCTACATCTGAACTATTTGGTTTTTTTCTCGTAGGATTGGTTCTTTTTTCTTCTTCCACTACAACAGTTATAACTATGTGCAAATGGCTGCTATTGCTGCTGATTGCTATGTTAGCCATTGTCCGCTGTAGCCTTTTTTCATAAGTTAGAGGATTAATTTTTTGAGTAAATAAATAGTCAGCATTCCCCAAAATGTACCAGTAGCCATGCTTAGGATGGCCAGTAGAATGGCGTGTGGCATCCATTTTTTTTCATAAGCGGCAGTGACTGCTGGAGCGGTGGCTATTCCGCCCACATTCGCCATGCTGGCTATAGGTACCCAGGCTATGTTGGCATTTAACGCCTTAGCTACTAGCAGCATCAATAAAAAATGACTCAGCAGCCAAATTATCAAAAACGCTAACAAGTCAACTCCAATATTGAATGTGCTAAAAGATAATTTTAACCCCAGAACTGCCATGACAACCAGTATCAGAATACTCCCAAATTGAAGCGCAAACGAGTAATTCCAAGTGGAAATAGAATTGCTCAACAAAAGTCCTAGAGCGGATAAGACAATAATTTTTACGATGAAGCTTTGAACAAGTACATCAGCAAGAAATACTACACCAACAAAGGTGATGAAGCAAATCAGTGGATGCAGTGCCTGATTGGCGTTTTCAGGTAAATCACTGGGCATTTCTGGGTTGGTGATGTCCAACCATTTGTTCCACCCACTACTTTTTTTGATGACCTGAAACATGAGTATCGTCCATATATTGACCAAAATATTATCCAGAAGCAGTATAGTTAAAAAGATATTTTCAGGGCAGTTGACTAATTCCTTTAATACCAACTGACTCGTACTTCCTCCAATCCAGCTACCCACTACGGGAGGAAGCCCTTTCCAATAGTCTTGTTTCGTTAACACTTCCTGAACCAAATTGCTTTCTTGGAACATAAAGACGAACAGCACGGGAAATAAGGCAATCCAAATAGAACCCGATCCAAAGATCAATAGCGGTTTCCACCCAATGGACTTCAATTGTTTAATGGATAGACTGCTCATCACGGCAATGATGGCTAATGGAATGAAATAAGACTTGCTATATTGATGGATGTCGTCATCCGCGAACTGTCGATCCATGAGTGAGGAAATGACGGCAGGGATGACATAAGCTAATAATATGGCTGGAATCCAATCGAATACGGTCTTTAGGTATTTATTTTCCCATTTGTCTAAATAGTATACCGTAAGTACGGTGAAGGCAGTAATGAACCAAGGTGTCAGATCCATAGGCAACGTTCAAAAAGGCATTGAATTATTGAGCATAAATTCCTAGATGAATGATTCTGCCGCCATTCATATTGATGGGATTGCTGCTTTTTCCAATAACGATTCCATCTTCTGGGCAATAATATTGATGCAAGACATCGCCAAATGGATTTCTCATAATAGCAATCAATTCTCCTTTCTTGAGCCGTTGTTTTAGATCAACCACGACTTCTAAGTATCCCCCTTCCTCTACATAGATCCAGTAGGATTTGCGGCACATGACTGGCTGTTCGACAGGAACGATTGCTTGATCTATCATTTTCAGCCAACTCATCACATTTTCCACTCCAGTTTTACCTCTTCGTATCATTTCAGGCTGGTATACTTGCGGATTTCCGTATTCAACAGTAATGCAAGGAATCCCTTTGAGCATGGCTTCTGCTCTCATCGTTCGGGTCGCTACGAGTTGCTCATTGGCGCTGGGCAGCCCGTTACTATTGAGGATGATATCTGCATCTTGCAGTCTCGCCATTTGAGCAATCGTATCATTTTGCAGAGCGGCTCTAACGTACAAGGAGTTTTCCCGTCCAAAGCTGGCGGTGTGCATATCAATCAAATAATCAAGTTGGTCTAGGATTTTGTGGTTAATTTGCCAAACATATTGCTGTGACCTGTTTCCTTTCTCCTTTCCAGGGAAGTTTCTGTTCAGGTCTTCTTCATCCACATATCGCCTTCGATGCTGAGGGATGCTGATGGCATTAATTCCTGGTATGGCGATCAGTGTTCCTTGAAGTTTCTTTTCATCAATATCCTCTACTATTTCCTGTATTACTTTTATTCCATTCAGTTCATTTCCATGAATAGCTGCTATCAGTCCCAATACGGGTTCTGCTTGTTGTCCTCGCACAACGATCACTGGAATAGCAACAGGATGTGACATGCCGTCATCAATCATTGTTAACCAAATTCGGTGTTTGGTATTCGGTGCTAGTTGTTCCAAATCCAATTCTTCTTGCCAAGCAATCGCTTTCTGGCTGGTGCCCACAAAAGGAATGATCCACACAATGAGTAGGTGCAGTAATTTCATCTATTTGCTTTGTTATTGTTTTCTATGTTCAAAAAGAGTAGCCTACTTTTAATACAATGTTTTGCGGAGTATCATAACTCCATCCAACAATGATTTTATCTAATTCAAGAAATGTTCCCACTGAAAATCCAAGAGTGTACTCACTCCTCTCCGGTAGCGGGTCACTTTTCTCCTTCGAATAGTTCATTCCACACAATAAGTTGACGAACCATCGAGCTCTCCTTTCTTCAGCATTGAGATACCCTCTTCCTCCTACTAAAGCATTAATAGAATGGACAGCACTCATTCTGCCTGACAGAAAAGAAGAAGTGATATTGAAATAAATGTATGAGATCTGCCCTTCTGCTGATAATCTGTTCGTCAGTCGGATATTTGGGTTGACACCTATGTGGACACCTATACCATTATCTAAAATGGGTGATGTAATGCCAATGGTGGGTTGTACCAATACACTACTTTGCTGGGCATTGGTTAGAGTTGCCACACCGAAAAATAGTATCGAGAGTACAAAGTAGGTGTATTTCACGTATTTCTATGTTATTTGATAGGTGACAACAGTGGTTGGGCAACACGCCCGCAATAAGAGCAAAGATGTCATCGCCATTGTACACGCTTTAAACGGTAAATATATCACTAAACCCCAAATAGAACAATAGCTGAAGGAATACTAGCCAGAGGGTGAAAGTTTTCCCCGATCGTCGCAGTTACAAACTGCGACGATCGTAAGTAGGAATAGATGTATATGGATCAAAAAAGGGCGACCTCTAAACAAGATCGCCCAAACTAGGGATAGTTACCGCATAAGTAAAGCTATATGAGTTCAATCACTGCTATTCATTTTTAGTGTTCAAATTTAATGACAATCGTTTGCTTTTTGCAACGCAACCAATTGTAACTAAATCTGAACAATGAATAGACAGCGATTTCACAGAAGCTGACTTATATCAGTTGGGTAGAATATCGTTAATGAGTTCAATAAAAAATCGCCATTATTTGGTGTTTAGAGATACTTTAGAAGGCTACTTTCTACGATGCGTTCCCTCCTAAAGCATCTCTAAACAATGTCGATTTGTTTATTTCACGTTGAGGTAACATTTACTTCGCCACCACCGTCAACGGTCGAGTCGCCAATCCTTTTGCCGTCTGAATGCTCAAATAATACTGTCCAGCTTCCAGATTGGTGACTTGAAAGTCGTGTTGACCAGCAGTGAGTTGACCGTTTTGAATGGTGCGTAGCTGCTTGCCACTCACATCGAATAAATGGATGTCGACACGTGTCGCTTTCTCTAAATTCAAGCTAAAGTTGGCTTGCTCCACAGCTGGATTTGGATGTGGTCCATTGATCGTGAAATCTTTGTATAAGCTATTGACGCTGACGATGCCTTGCCCTTCTAGCGGAACAATCGCGACGTACAAATCAATGTTCCCATCGTTCGTGCGCCCATCTGCCCACACTGGAATGGCGTAACTAGAACTCGCCACCGTTTGCGTGTACTCACCAATACCGAAGTTGCCATTTTTGCTCCCAATCATCGAAAAGTCGGCTGCTGCGGTAGAGACTGGAAAGTTCGGTTCAAACGTCTCGCCTCCATCTTTGGAATAGGTCAAGTAGTAAAAGGTGTTTAGGTTATCAGGATCGTCGCGGCGGTCGTACCAAGAGACGATGAGCGTTCCTAGTTCATTGACTGCCATGCTTGGATAAAACTGATGACTGTCTAGCAAACCATCGTCGTTCAAGACACGCGCTTCACTCCAGCTGCGTCCGCCGTCCGTGGAGCGAGCGTAGTAAATATCTAAGCCTTCCGTTTTTTTGAGGTCTAGTCCATTTGCCGTCCAAACCATGTACAAATTTCCGTTGTAGAGACCATTCGATTTATCGACGACTAAGTGTGGACAAGGATAGAGACGTTGCCCGTCAATACCGACAATATTGCTTTCTGGCTCATCTCCTGATAGGCGTGGAATATGAAAATCAGATACCTTTTTCTCTGGTGCAAAACTTGCTCCGCCATCCGTCGACTGCGTGTAGTACAGCGACCAGTTCAAACTATCCAATGTGCCTGCAAAAGAGACATGCACTGTTCCTTCACTGTCCACATCTATGCTCGTGAACTGCACGACTTTATAGGTTTCGCTATTGACGTAGACGGATTCGGTGGTAAATTGATCTTTGTTCGGCTCTTTTTTGCGGAGCGTGATGTCCATATTGATGTTCTCACCATCTTCGGACTCAATGGTCAAATAAGATGCATAGATCGTGTTGCGGAAAGCGGAATTCGAGCGATCCACTGCCAGCCATTCTTTATCCACGAACTTCAAGCCGCTGCTTAATCCACCGCCCAAAATATCGACAAGACTACCAGCATTGCCGCTGTCCAGAGGTTCATCTGCGGCAACCCAAGTCGCGCCACCGTCTTCCGAAATCGCATATCGAAGGGCAATAGTGGTTTGGAAGGTGAGGTCGGTACTTAGGGTCAACCAGCAGATATAGGCGATGCCTTCGGTGTCAAATACAATAATCGGATCGCCACCACCGATCACAAAGCCATCGTCAATTGTCCCATCGAAGGTACTGACTTCCCACGTCTGACCGAAGTCTTTGGTGTAGTAGGTCGGAAAAGTGAGGGGCGACAATATGTTGTCAGGATTCTGGCGCATCGCGCTCATGATGATGTTGTTCGAGTCGAGTGGATTGATGGCAGCGTGCAGTTCTGATTCCGCTTCTGCTGTCGCATCAATCACCGCGTCGTCCTCACTTCTCGAGTCGATGAGTCGAATCGGCGTGGCTTTGAGTTCGCTGATGGTGGCATCCGGATGGCTTTGGAGGTAGCGTACGACCCGATCCGCATCGGTGCGCATCTTTTTGTTGATTTTGTGTTGTAAGTAATTTTGTGCTTGTACAGTACTGCCGACTAGCAACAGTCCGCCCACAAGTAGGAGTAATCGGTAAAACATGATGTGTAAAATTTAATGCAGTAATTATGATTCCTTTTTGCTATTGTCAATAGCAATAGCAATAGCATTGATAAGTAGTCATACAAAAGATGATGAGCGTTGACTTATTGAAAGAGAACTAGCTGTGTAGTCTACTGTCTAACGTCTAATCCCGAAAGCTTTCGGGATAATGTCTACCTAACAAAATGATAGTCAAGAATGTAGATGAGATTGCTTGTTGATGAGCTAGTGGGATCCAAATGGATCAGTGTTTGAGAAAACAGGAATCTGTACTGTGGAAAGGTGGTTGCTCTGATAAGAGCGGTTTGTGTGTTCTGTGTGCCAAAGGTAAATCCTTTTATTTTAGAAAGACAAATATTTGGTGTTGTTTTTTACGTTAATGATTAAGTGATAAATTTTAAACGTTTGATTATCAACTGATTGTACATTGAAATTTTTATTGCCTTTTCTCTTTTTGACGGATTCATTACCAGCCAAAATGAGTGATGATGCGTTGAGCGACTTCGTTAGGAGAAAGCTGCTCATTGTTGATCTTTAAATGATTGGGACGATTAAATTCGCCAACTTTGGTATTCAGTTGATATTTCAACTCATAATGAAGTACACTTTCTGCTATTTCTAAATTTCGCTTGGAGGGTTTCGCTAGTAGACGATCTTCGTGTTTGTTTCTCACCAATCGAGTGGCTAAGTTCGCTTCCAGTTCTATGTAGAAAGTTTCTCCACCTTCTGCTTCAAAGTAGCTCACCATTTCGTCAATGTACTCATCATCTTCTGGATCATCCAATGCCCAAACGAGCGTAAAGATCAGACCTTCAATATCGCTCTTTGCTGCCTCTTTCATCATTTCCATTCGATATAGTTTGACTAAGCGATTGAATTGAGGTGTGCCAAAATAGAAGACAGGAAGGACAGCTTCTATCGATACATGATTGTGGTACAGTTTCAGACCTGTCAAGTCTGCTAAGGCTTGACCTACGCTCATTTTGCCGACGGCGGAAGGACCAAAAAGAATGATGAATTTCATGCTTGGTTCAAACGTGGAGTGTAGGCTATGAGTTCCCTGTGATAGTCACCCGGTGAATTTCAGGCATGAAAAGGAGTAGATTAGCATTCATTATTTCAAGCTCAACATTCACCGGGTGACTTCCTTACCATTTCTCTAAAAAGTATCCACCAAAACCTTGTACGTCGGGTCTTCCACTACATTCACATCGATAATCTTATCGGCGTTTCTAAGCAGGGCGCGACAGTCTGGACTCAAATGCTTTAAGTGTACTTTTTTGCCGACTTTCATATAGCGAGCCGTCAATTTATTCAAAGCTTCAATCGCTGACATATCGACCACGCGACTTTCTTCAAAGTCAATCACGATTTCATCTGGGTCGTTTAGCACATCAAATTTTTCATTGAAAACGGTAACTGAACCAAAGAACAATGGGCCATAAATTTCATAGTACTTCACCCCGTTTTCATCGAAGCGTTTTCTGGCGCGAATGCGTTTAGCGTTGTCCCAAGCAAAAACTAGGGCAGAGATAATGACGCCAATGATAACCGCCAATGCTAAATTGTGAACAATAGCTGTCACTAAAGTCACGACGACCATTACGAAAATATCCGAAGCAGGCATCTTATTGAAGGTGCGCAAACTCGCCCACTCAAATGTGCCAATCGCCACCATAATCATCAAGCCAGTCAAAGCCGCGATAGGTACTTGTTCGATCAAACTTGATCCATACATAATGAAGACCAATAACATCACAGACGCGACGATACCCGACAAACGCGCGCGCGCACCAGACGAAATATTAATCAAACTTTGCCCGATCATCGCACAGCCGCCCATACCAGAAAACAAACCACTCATCACGTTAGCGATACCCTGCGCAACCGCTTCTTTGTTGCCTTTTCCACGTGTTTCAGTGATCTCGTCGATGATATTCAAGGTCAACAAACTTTCAATCAAACCGACGCCTGCCACGATAGCGGCATACGGAAAAATGACTTGTAGCATTTCTAAATTAAAAGGTACATTGGGAATGTGAAAAGGAGGGAAAGTACCTTCAATGGATGCAATATCACCTACCGTCTTCGTATCAATACCAAACGCCACCACAATGCCAAATACACTCAAAATAGCGACCAAAGACGCTGGAATCGCTTTACTAATTTTAGGTAAACCCCAAATAATCAGCATCGTTAATACCACTAAACCTACTATGACGTACATAGATTCGCCTTGCAACCAAGCTCCTGTTCCATCTTGAAAACTAACCAATTGCGACATAAAAATCACAATCGCCAATCCATTGACAAAGCCAAAAATGACGGGCTGTGGAACTAAGCGCATGAGCTTTCCTAGCTTGAGTAAACCTGCTGCTATTTGTAAAAGACCGGCAAGAATAACAGTGGCAAAAATGTATTCGACACCATGTGACTGCACCAATGCGACCAAAACAACCGCTACCGCACCCGTTGCTCCAGAAATCATGCCTGGACGACCTCCTAAAATGGAAGTCACCAAACCCATCATAAAGGCAGCATACAATCCAGTGAGTGGCGAAAGTCCAGCGATTAAGGCAAAAGCGACTGCTTCAGGTACTAAGGCAAGCGCAACAGTGAGTCCAGAAAGGATTTCGTTTTTGTAGTTGACTTCTTTGGATCGGGTAAACAAATCGAAGTATTTCTTCATATTTTACTTTTAAGGGCGGCAAAAGTAGAAGAAATAAAGGACTCTCCAAATCTCGTTAACAGACTGTAAATGAGGAAGTAACAAGTGCTGAACAGAACATTAATTGGTTGTCTTGAAGGCTTATGAAATTATGCGTTTGTTGCCAATCAATACAAGAATAAGATGTGGGAATGCAAGCGTCACAAGAGGATGGTTGAGACTAAAAAGAAATAGGAGAAAGAGGATTAATAACAAAAAAATAACGTAAATGACCCTAGGTGAGGACTTTCATGCAATGATTAGACCATTAGTAGCTTGATGGTTATCACACGGTTCAAGTGTTTTTTTGACGCTTCATTCTCAGGGTAGTCCGCTTTGCGTAGACGAGTACCAATAGTCAACAAGATAGCTAAAGCATACTTAAAAACGTCTTGCCTGATGTTGTACAATTTGTCCACCCCATTTTTAAGAATGATGGCATGTGCAGCATTTACTATCTAATTGTCCTCTACATCCTCCTCGAAAATAGGTGTTTCACCTCCACATTCAACAGGCAATTCCTGTGTTAGAAACACATTTATTTGTTCGCCGATCTTTAAGCGTTTGCCAGGCTCAAAGGCAGGAACACTTTTATACACATACGCACTATTTCGATCTATGACCGTCACATCTTCTCGGATGATACCAACGACCAGATCTACATCTCGCAATTGGCGTTCTGCGCTACCAAAGGTCTCACAAGCAATGTTAGGCATAGCTACATATTCCACCCCAAACTTGGTTACCACGAACTCTAGTGTACTCCCTTTCTCTAGTTCGTATCCTTCGTCAATTTGGTCAAAGGTCAATTTTTTTCCATCATGATACACTTCTAAAATAGTTTTAGGCAGGTAGCGATTATCAGACACCTCTTCCCGAATTTCAGCTTGCAATCCGCGTACGCGCAACGCTCGTCGATAATCGTCCAAGTTATCGCGTTCTGAGATGGGTGGTGTCTTGGTAGGTTCGCGTGTTACCCGTGTAGTTGTCAAGTAGATGGTTCTATTTTTTTTGACACGAGAGAAAGGAGCTGGGTCTTGACTGATGACTTCATTCGGCGGACGAGTGCCTCTATCCATCGAGTCCAGTACCATAATACGCAACTTGTCTTTTTTGGCCAATCGCTTCACCTCCTCCAAATCCTTTCCCTCAAAGTTTTGTACTTGCAGCGACTCGCCATGTCGCGTACACGATTTTAACAAGACTTGGGTCAGGAAAAGCAATGCAACCAATGAAACGACCAGTAGTCCTATATTTTTCCAAAAAATGGGACTGGTGAAAAAAGCAACTATTTCTTTGCCGACCGTTTGCAGTTTCTCCTTCATATATTCGCGTTTATTTGGTTGATGCAAAAGTAGTTTTTTTTGAGATAGTGGAATAATTGCTAAAATCGAAGGAATTGCTACAATTATAGAAACCCATTTTTACACTTCTCAACGACTCCATTTTATTAGCTTCCTTACTATTCGTTAAACTTGTTGGTTGTCAATGAGTCCATGAAAGAAGGAAAAATAGCTGAATTTTATTTATCAATATTGTCACATATCTAACAAATTATAGACTTTTGTAGCCCATTAGATACAAAGAACTGATCTAGTTTCCACCCTCTGTCATCACAGTCAAACAACTACACCATGCTTCGTACTATTAAAATAGCTGTTCTGCTATCCATTTTTGGAATCCATTCAGCTATGCAGTTTACCCCCACTTCCTCTTCTGCGAATAGAGTCACAACACCTCCCAACTTCGTCTTTATTCTCACCGATGACCAAGGATGGAATGGGACTTCTGTTTTCATCAAAGCTGGAGAAACGGCTTCCCAAAGCGACTTTTACGAAACGCCTAATTTGGAAGCTTTAGCACAGAACGGAATGACTTTTTCGCAAGCTTACGCACCTGCTCCTAAGTGTTCCCCTACT
>CAYLPW010000150.1:0-12278 GCA_964385665.1 uncultured Saprospiraceae bacterium | reverse complement strand
GCATAGAACGTACGACTGACTTGTACACCACCGAATGAGCGATTCGCTAACAAGCCACCATATTCACGAGCGAAAGGAACGCCCTGTGCCACACATTGGTCGATGATGCTCGTACTTACTTCCGCTAAACGGTGAACGTTCGCTTCACGAGAGCGGTAGTCACCTCCTTTTATAGTATCATAAAATAAGCGGTAGACGCTATCGCCATCGTTTTGATAGTTCTTAGCAGCATTGATACCCCCTTGAGCAGCAATAGAGTGCGCTCGACGTGGACTATCATGAAAGGTAAATACTTTGACTTGATAGCCTAACTCAGCTAAAGTCGCCGCACATGAACCACCTGCTAGTCCTGTTCCGACGACGATGACTTCAATTCGACGTTTATTGTTGGGAGCGACCAAGTTCATCGTTCCTTTGTACTGCTGCCACTTATCGGAAAGGGAGCCTTCTGGTACTTTTGCCTCTAATGTTGCCATGATTTCCGTTTTTATATCTTTTATAACGACATTTAATAGTGTCGTAAAAATAGTATTTTCAAAAGTTTCAATATAAATTGAAAACAACGTAAATTCCTAATTTACTTCACATTTTTGTAATATGATATAGGAATTCAATAATCTTAATCCCTAGCTATATCCCAAGTACATTAAAATAGGAATCATCGCATATAGTGCTGGTACCACTACTGCAAATACAGCTCCTATTCCTTTGATAATAGGTGAATATTTGGGATGATTCAGTCCCAGCGTCTGAAAAGCACTTTGAAAGCCATGCAGTAAATGAAAGCCTAGAGCAACCATTCCCAAAACATAAATAATCACGAAATGTAGTTTGTCAAAAGATGTATCTACCTTCATGTAAAGATTTTTGACAGGCTTATCAAAATTAGCATATGCTACCTCTGGCACGCTTCCAAACTTCACCGCATACCAAAAGTCGCCCATGTGAATGACTAAAAAGATGAGAATCAGTGTTCCCAACCACGCCATGTTTTTAGCTGCCCACCCGTTGGTAGCAGTGGCACGTGTTACCTTTTTGGCGTAGCGGTTTCCGCCCCGTGCCGATCGGTTTTGTGCCCATAAAACAAAGCCTTGAATAATATGTAGCAAAAAGCCAGCATATAGCCCAAACGCAATAAATTTGATGACTGGATTCTCTGTCATAAATTGAGCGTATAGATTGAATTGCTCACCCTCGTCTTTAACCAATAGCTGTAAGTTACCAGCTAGATGTACCACTAAAAAGGAAATCAGAAATAAGCCAGTTAAACTCATGATTACCTTCTTCCCGATAGAGGAAGTGAAGAAATTGATGATCCACTTCATTGATGTCGTTTAATTTTTAATGTTCAGTTGCCTGCAAATGTATCTAAACCGTTCGTCTTTCTAACACAGAAGCAGAACGAACGATTTATCAGTGTCATTATTTAGAATAATTCAAAATTAAATATTGATATTGACTATTTGATTGTACGTTTTTTCAAACAATTCAACAGAGTTATTCCCCATTGAGAGAAAGACTAGCCACTCCATAAGTTCAACTGAAAATGTAATTTTTGGCTTCTCTACCCTCTTACTATAAACATTTGCATTTATTTGTTAGTTGATGAGTGAGTGTTTGCTTTCAAAAGCATCCACAAGTAACATATAACAACATATGAAAAATAATAAATTCCAAATTTGGCTTCCTACTCTTTTCGCTATGCTTTTTGCTATGGGCATTTTTGTAGGTACGGAGTTGGACAATGATATGCCTTTTTTGGAACTACAGGCAGGAGAAGGTAGACGAGGTAGCAATGGCTTCGGAAGTGGCAAAGTGGAAGAAATTCTCAACTACGTGGAAGCCCGCTACGTCGATGACATGAATGAAGAAGAGTTGATGGAAGAGGCGATCAGCAGTGTGATCGAAGATCTTGATCCACACTCCAATTATATCCCATCCGAACAACTAGCCCTCATCAATGAGCAGCTGGAAGGTAACTTCGATGGTATTGGTGTGGAGTTCATGACGTTAGAGGATACTATCGTCATCATCACTCCTATAGTGGGTGGTCCGTCTGAAAAAGTAGGTATACTGGCTGGTGATAAAATTATTGCGGTGGAAGATACTATCGTAGCTGGAAAAGATATGCCGACTAATGATGTGATTGAAAAATTGCGTGGCAAGAAAGGAACAGCGGTTACTATTAGTATCCAAAGAGGGAATGAAAAGCAATTACGCGATTTTAAGATCATTCGTGATGAGATTCCAATCAACAGTGTTGATGTTGCTTACATGTTAGACAAGCATACAGGATACATAAAAATTACGCGATTCAGTGCCAAGACATACGAAGAGTTTATGCAAGGACTAGAACGTTTGGTGGAGGAGCATGAGCTAAAAAATCTTGTTATTGATGTACGACATAATCCTGGTGGCTACTTGCAACAAGCGACAAACATATTGAGCCAATTTTTTAAAGAACGCGGCAAACTATTAGTCTATACAGAAGGACGAACGGTGAAACGAACGGACTACAAAACGAGTGGTCGTTTTTTCTTCGATATTGATGAAGTGGCTGTTTTGATTGACGAAAGTTCAGCCTCTGCTAGTGAAATTGTAGCAGGTGCAATTCAGGATTTAGATCGAGGGGTCATTGTCGGTCGGCGTTCGTTTGGAAAAGGATTGGTGCAAGAACAATATGACTTGCAGGACGGCTCGGCGCTTCGACTGACTGTTGCAAGATATTACACACCTTCTGGTCGTTCTATTCAGCGCACGTATGAAGATTTGGACAATTACAATCTAGACATACAACGGCGCTATGAAAGTGGAGAGTTGAGCGAATTGCAGACGATAGAAGATATTGATAGTCTAAAATTCTATACCCGCAGAGGTCGGGTGGTCTATGGTGGCGGAGGTATCACCCCTGATGTATTTGTACCTATTGACACTGTTTTTTTATCGGAAACTTATGCGCAACTTAATCAACAGTTACCTACGTTTCTGTATCGCTACATACAAGATAACAAGGCTCAACTTGATCAATCTTTGAATCAAATAAAACTACCTCAAGATGCTTTCGCTACCTTGCTGAACCATGCAAAAACACAGAATGAAGCAATTGACCTACCAATTGATGTAGAAGTGAAGCGTGCTATCGAACACACCATATTAGCGCGCATTGCTAAACATTTTCATGGAGATGAAGGCTTTTATTACATTTGGAATCAGGAAGATGAGGTGGTGCAAACGGCTTTGGATGCTTTAAAGCAGGAAGATCCTTTGAAGTTGCAGGCGTTGAAAGATAGGTAAGACTATAAGATTAATATGCTCTACTACCAATAAAAATGGCTTATACGATCTGATCGTATAAGCCGTTTTTATTTTAACGCTGTGAAACGTTTTTTTTAGCTATTCTGCTATAAGGTTTCAGGTAACAAAACAGCATCAATGACATGAATGACACCATTCGTACCTTGTACATCAGTCAATAATACATTCACTGTACCACCTCTTGCATCAGTCACTGTTACTGAACCATCGATATTAACAGTGAACTCTTCACCATTTACCGTTCCTACCATCATCCCATCCGACAAGACAGTAGATCGTACATTACCACTCACTACATGATAAGTTAGTACACTTGCCAATTGCTCCGCTGTCAAGGTAGCTGTCACATCACTGATTGCTGTAAAAGCACTATTCACTGGCGCGAAAACAGTGAACGGACCATCGCCTGAAAGTACACTGACCAAATCTCCAGAAGCTGCACCCAATGCACCGACTAGTTCTGTAAAATTGTCATTTGCTACAGCATGACCAACCACATCTAAAGGCATCAATACCGCATCAATAGCATGAATTACTCCATTTTTTCCAACGATGTCGGCAATCGCTACATTCGTGCTACCATTCAACACAACTCCACCACCTTTTGGCTCGACCAATAGAGATAGATTCGTACCTGCAGGACCAGTTGTAGCTGCTGTACCTAGGTAAGTCTGTCCATCTGGAATTTCTGCTGCTTCAATGGCATCGCCGATGAACACATGGTACAATAGAATTTCGGATAGTTGATCGTCAGTTAATGTTGCTAAGTCAACACCTAATGCCTCGAAAGCATCATTGGTAGGTGCAAAAACAGTGAACGGACCATCACCATCCAACACAGAAACAAGATTCACTCTGGAAAGCGCATCGACTAACGTGCTAAAACGGTCATCGTCGGCAGCAATAGCAGCAACTGTTTTCTCTGTATTGTCTTCTACTTTTACATCGTCGTCATCATCGCAAGACGTGAACGTAAAAGCACTTACCGCTACTAGCAATATCCATAAAAAGGGTGACTTCTTCATAATCAGGTTTTTAATTTCTTTTGTAAATGATATGATGTCCCCTAAATAATAAATGGAAAGAATGGTTGGTGAAATATAGTCAAATTGACGAATGGGCAGCTTATATTACATGTAGGTGAGATTGAGCGGAGGAACTGATCGAAGCAATTAGTCGATGATTGTATTTCGATAGATCATTTGGAAAGGAATCTCAATCCCTAACGAAGCAACAAACAACGTTTCCTCTGTGCCTTCATAGCGTTCGATACTCCACATATTTCCATTTCCTTTCAAAAACACTTCAACTTGATACTTGTCTTGGGCGACTAGAATATATTCTTGTAGACTTGGAATCTGACGGTAGAAGTAAAATTTGTCACCTCTATCATAACTTTCAGTTGTTTTGGATAAGACTTCGATAATGACTTTAGGATTAGTGACTGCTTCTGAATCTCGCTTTGATGATTCGACTTCGCCACAAACAACCATGGAATCGGGAAAAACGATTTTATTGAATGCTTCAATGTACAGTCTAGCGTCACTATTAAAAGGCTCACACTCACTACCCTTCCGTCTTAGTTCTGAGCCTATTTCCACTAATAAGTTAGTATTAATCCTACTATGATTGAGCGTACCTCCAGCCATAGCAAATATTGCCCCGTCATGGTATTCATACTTTTGATCGCTGTCTTGTAGGGTCGCCAAATACTCTTCTATCGTAATGTTATTTAATGGTACAGCTTCCAAAACAATTATGTCTTTAGCTAAAAGATTTTTGGAAGTGTTGGCAACTTGGCAATAATAATTAGCTGTTTTAACCACTCACCAACAACTCCAAAAATCTGTCGTCTTCGAATTAATCTACCCCATTTCCGACACCACTTCTTTTACTTCTGGAATCATACGCTGCATCATGCCTTCAATACCTTGTTTCAGTGTTACAGTTGAAGAGGGGCAACCACTGCACGCTCCTTGCAAAATAACAGTGACGATCCCTTTATCATAAGACTTGAATTCAATATTGCCACCGTCCATTTCAACGCCTGGCTTGACGTAAGTGTCAATTAATTCTTTGATCTTCGTGACGATTTCTGCTTCGTCTTCGCTGTATTCGTAGCTTGCACCGCGTTCTGCTTCTAGCGCATCCATCGCTTCTTGAAAGCCCTCCTTCAATACTTCTTTCTCCTCTTTAACATACGTTTTAATGAAGTCTTTCAAACGCAACTTGATGTCGTCCCAACCATAATTAAACTCCTTGGTGATTGTGACAAAATTATTGCAGATGTAGACACCTTTCACATAAGGCAGGTCGAATAGCTCAGTAGCTAATGGCGACCATTCACGTGCCAACTCCTCTTCTCTGAAGTCAGCAGTGCCACGGTGTAGCATCTTATTGGTCACAAATTTTAGGGTTTCAGGGTTGGGTGTCTGCTCTGTGTAAAGCATCACTGGTGTTTTTACTGTCGTATCGCTCATTTTTGTTGTGTTATCGTATTGATGAAGTATAATTTCGTTTTCTAAAAAAACACGCGTCAAAGTTCAAGAATTTTATCAACCTTTGCCGATGCATTATTAGTTATTAGTAACACAGCCTAGATTCTGAAAGTTTTTGTGTAGTAACCGCTTAGAAAGAGATTGCGCTAACATACTATTAACGAACTCTCTATCAACTTGACAGGTTGCAGTGTAGATCAAAACCATTCCAAATATGAGAATTGTTATTGCAGGTGCTGGAGATGTGGGGTTTCATCTAGCGAAGTTGCTATCCTACGAGAATAAAGATATTGTTCTTATTGATAACAACAAAGATATTCTAAAATACGCCTCTACGCATTTAGACATTTTGCCAGTGGAGGGCGATTCCTCTTCTATCGACACGCTTCAAATGGCGGAAGTCGACTCTGCTTCTTTATTTATAGCCGTCACGACGTCTCAAAATACCAATTTAGTAACTTCTATCTTAGCCAAAAAGCTGGGTGCACGTCGCTGTATTGCTCGTATTCGCAATTCCGAATATCTAGACGAAGAGTCACAACGAATGTTTAAGGAGCTAGGCGTGGACGAACTGATCGCACCGCGTCGATTGGCTGCTCTAGAGATTCGTCGACTCATTAAACAGTGTACCTTTACTGATGTCTTTGAATTCGAGGATGGGCAGATGTCCCTTTTAGGGGTCACGCTCAATAGCCGCTCTAATCTGATTAATCATCGTTTGGGTAGTATCTATGATAAACATCATGAGCAACTGCACCGTCCGATGGCGATATTGCGTTCGCATAAAACTATTATTCCTGACTCCAACACTCGCTTGATGAAAGGCGATCACATCTATTTTGTGTCGCCAAAAGAGCATATTGACGAGTTGGAAAACATGATCGGTAAGGAGAAGGCGACCGTAAAAAATATAATGATTATTGGGGGGAATGGAGTAGCTTTAGAAACGGCATCACTTTTGGAGGATGACTATAACATTACCCTAATCGAATCGGATAAAGAGCGATGTAAAGTACTAGCTGAGAAGCTCAACAACACGCTTGTCATTCATGGAGACCCTAGCAATACAGAGCTACTTAAAGAGGAACGTTTGCAAGATATGGATGCCTTTCTGGCATTGAGTTTAAATACAGAAGCCAACATCATCGCTTGTTTAACTGCCAAAAACTTAGGGGTTCGTCGTACGATTGCTAAAGTGGAAAACAAAGCATACACACATATTTCTCAAGAAATTGGCGTGGATACATTGATTAACACCAAACTGATCGCAGCAAATAGCATTTTCCGATACATCCGAAAAGGAAAGGTAGAGTGTGTGACAAGTTTGAATGGTGTAGATGCAGAAGTGATTGAATATGTGGTGCATAGAAACAGTCAACTGACGCGCAAACCAATCAAGGATGTTCACTTCCCAGAGACGGCACGCATTGGCGGTGTCCTACGGAATAATACGAGTTATATCCCCACGGATGACTTTCAACTAGAGAAAGAAGATCGCGTTATTGTGCTCGCTAAGCCCGAAGCTATTCCAAAATTAGAAAAACTGTTCCGTTGATTCACTTTCGTCCTGCCTTTAAAGTCGTCGGTGTCATGCTGTTAGTCGTTGGGCTACTTATGTTTTCTGGCATCCTCTTTTCTATTATTCATAAAAGTGGCGATGGCATGTACCTCTTTTGGTCTGGTCTCATCACTATTGCTTGTGGAGCAGCTATGTACTTTGTAGGTAGGAGTTCTAACCAACAAGTCAACAAGCGCGAGGGGTATCTCATCGTCGTCATGGGTTGGTTAGGTATGGTCTTTTTCGGCATGGCACCTTACCTCATCAGTGGTGTTATTCCCAATGTTACGGATGCTGTTTTTGAGACGATTTCTGGGATGACGACTACAGGTGCAAGTATTTTGAACGACATTGAGGTGGTGCCCGAGGGTATTTTATATTGGCGGAGTTTGACGCAGTGGATTGGTGGAATGGGCATTATCGTATTGACGGTTGCGCTGTTTCCATTGTTGGGCATTGGTGGTATTGAACTATTCGTAGCGGAAGCTCCTGGTCCTACTTCAGACAAATTACATCCACGTATTCAAGAAACGGCAAAGCGGCTTTGGTTTATCTATGTTGGCTTCACCGCTTTGTTATGCATCATCTTGAAGCTGGCGGGCATGACATTTTACGATGCCATCAATCATGCCCTCACGACAATGGCAACGGGTGGATTTTCGACTAAGAATGCCAGCATGGCACACTACGATACACCTGCTATTCAGTACCCGATCATTCTTTTTATGTTCATCGCTGGGACGAATTATAGTGTGATTTATGTCAGTCTGCGAGGTAAGTTTAATGATGTCTTGAAGAGTGATGAATTCAAAACCTATTTAGGCTTAGTCGTGGCGTTGAGTGTCAGTTTGATGTTTGTCGTTCACAATGTGACTGATCTGTCATTTGAAAAATCGTTTCGAGATGCTACGTTTCAAGTCATTTCAATCATCACCACTACTGGTTTTGTCTCTGCTGATTATACCGCTTGGGCTCCTTGGGTGACAGTCTTATTTTTTGTACTATTGTTCTTGGGTGCTTGTTCTGGTTCGACGAGTGGTGGCATCAAAATTATTCGCCATTTGGTGTTTTTCAAAAACTCCATATTGGAATTTAAGCGATTGTTGCACCCGAATGCGATTGTTCCACTTCGCTTAAATGGCGCTACCGTGCGTCCTCGCATCTTAACGCATATTCTGGTTTTCCTCCTCCTCTACTTAATTTTATTTGTCTTTGGCTCTATGCTAGTCACGATGATGGGTATGGACTTCCTGTCCGCTATCGGTGCAGTGGCGACTTCCTTGGGGAATGTGGGTCCAGCGATTGGTAGCGTTGGCCCTGTCAACAATTTCGCGGATGTGCCACAAGCTGCCAAGTGGTTACTTTGTGGTTTGATGTTATTGGGGCGTTTAGAATTGTTCACTATCTTAGTGTTATTTACACCGTATTTTTGGAGAGCCAATTGATGAAGCTATTAGCTGTTAGCTTTCGGCTATTAGCTTATTCGAAGGATAGCTATAGTATAGCGATAGCAGTATAACACTTCCATCGTACTTTTCCATAGGAAGCGAAATTAGACAATTGATACTTCATCCAATAATGTAGGCTCTTCAATATATAAACTGTCTAAAATCTATCGTCTAACACCTGCCTACCGCAAACGAAAGCCTGCTGCAAACATCGTTAGGCAGGTCTAATATATCATTAATTATGCAAACCTATCTACAACTACTGCAACACATCATCGACCATGGGACGAACAAAGGCGATCGAACTGGTACTGGTACGCGTAGCGTCTTTGGGCATCAGTTGCGCTTCAATCTACAAGAAGGCTTTCCGATGGTGACTACTAAGAAGCTGCATTTTAAGTCGATTGTCTATGAATTACTATGGTTTTTGCGTGGCGACACCAACGTGAAGTATTTGCAGGAAAACGGCGTACGTATTTGGAATGAATGGGCAGATGAGCATGGTGATTTAGGACCAATCTATGGAAAGCAGTGGGTTGCCTGGCGAAAACCAGATGGAGGAACGGTCAACCAAATCGAACGGGCGGTCGAAACAATCAAGAGCAATCCTAATTCTCGTCGTATCATTGTGAATGCATGGAATGCTGGCGAATTAGATCAAATGGCACTGACGCCTTGTCACGCGCTCTTCCAATTCTATGTAGCGGATGGGAAACTATCTTGCCAACTCTATCAGCGTTCGGCGGATGTGTTCTTAGGGGTACCGTTCAATATTGCTTCGTATGCGTTGCTGACGCACATGATGGCACAGGTCTGTGAGCTGGAAGTCGGCGACTTTGTACATACGTTTGGCGATGTGCATTTGTACAACAATCACTTTGAGCAGGCGCAGTTGCAGTTGACTAGAACACCTAAACCGCTACCTCAACTTCAACTTAATCCTAAAGTTGATAGCATTTTCAACTTTCAGTTTGAAGATATTGAGTTGCTGAATTATGAGTTTCATCCAGCAATTCGGGCGAAGGTAGCGGTGTAGTAGCGACCGACCATGATTGTTGAGTGCGACTGAAGTCGCACGCTTCTGTTATAGATGCGCTATTCAACTCGAGAAGATGAATAACAAAAGCGTATGAATTCATTCATACGCATCTAGAATAGCTAATCCTCTGCAGCGATTTGATCAAAATCAAAATCACCTTGATCTGCTCCTTCTTCACCTAAATCGTCAGTGTCTAGATCATCAGTATCCAAATCGTCTTCATCGTAACCAAAGAACTCATCCCTTTCTGGCAGTTTAGGCGCGTTAGGATTTGTTTTCTTCACAATTTTAGTGATGACTTTGGGCTGATTACTGACCTTTGGTGAGCGCACTGGCTTTTTTTCTTCCTCTTTTGGTGTCACAAAAGCATTTTCCTTCTGCACCTTAGCTTGCAGACTTTTTGTAGTTGTTGGCACTGCCATTAATCTACGCTTGTCAATCAAATCACCTGTTACGACACAAATGCCGTACGACTTATTTTTGATACGCAGCAGAGCTTTTTCCAACTGTTGCTCATGTGTCTGTTGACGCGCCAACATTTCACTGGTGAAGTTGACATCTGTTCCTAGACTGCTGTCGTCCATCATGTCGGTGCCGAAGCCATCCTCACTGTTTTCGTTAGCTTCTTTTAAGTCCTCTTCGAGCTTACTAATTTGCTCGCGCGTACGTTCCAGCTTCTTGTCGATCACTGCTTTGAACTCCGCTAGGTCTTCATCTGAATATCTATTGTTCATATTCAATTAGGTTGTTTTTTCACACAAGGAAAACGGTTCTCTTTTGTTCGATAAAAAGAGACATGATCCTAAGGTCTATCCTATCCTTTATTGTAATCTACTTCTACAGAATCACTGAATGCACTCTCTGTCAAGTCTTTAGAGATCGAACTTTTTAGTACACGAATCGTCGTTTTTGTTCCCGCACCTATATCTAAGGTGATAGCATCTTTTTCAATTCGTGAGATTCGTCCATAGATACCGCTAGTGGTGACTACCCGATCTCCTTCTTTCATATCCGTCACGAAGGTGTTTTGCTCCCGTTGCTTCTTCGCTTGTGGTCGGATGATGAAAAAATAAAGTACGACTAACATACCTCCTAGAAAGACCATATTGATGAGTCCAGCATTGCCAGGTGCTTGTAGTAAAAGCGTTTCAAATTCCATATTCAACTATATTTTTTTGTCAATCAGTTTTGTCGTTGCGAAATAAAGCGAAAGTTAGGAGTTTCCCAAAACTATTGCTCATCTTTCGGAGCAATTACTACTCCTGCTAGATAGAGTTTCGTTTTAGCTGGATAGGTATTGGCAGTGATGGTAACTGGCTTTTTCTGTTGGTTACGCATGTTCGTCGTATTGAAACGTACTTCAATGCTGCTACTTTCACCTGGTGCGATTAGTTTTTCTGGCCATTCAGGAATCGTACAGCCACAAGTCGAACGTACATCGTTGATAAGTAAAGGTACTTTCCCTGTATTCGTAAATTCAAATTCATGGACTACTACTTCTCCTGCCTCTACCACCCCAAATTCGTATATTTTTTCCTCAAATTCCATCTTGGCGACATTCACGCTGTCGATAGGTTGATTTGCCGAAATAGGACTACGAATAATCGCCGCATTGCTACCCGGCTCTTCGCTCCGAATTTCTTGGATGGATTTTCCGCTGCTGCTTTCCGATGCACAGCTTACTACTCCTGCAAGGAGCAAAGTGAATAAAGTAGTTTTTAGATACTGTATATTTATCATTACCTAAGTTTAAGACCACAAATGTAGCTGATTTGTTTGGCAAAAGGATACAAATCGAAGTACAGATAAGTTCGATAAAGAAGCAATAGACTACTCTTGCTAGAAGTTCTCTCTAGAAATAAATTCTCCTCTTCATTTGCTGACCATTTTTCCTTTTTTCCACCTTTCTTTGCACAAAAATATAAGCAAATGCAATGGATATTTAGAATAATGGTAGGGCTGTTTTTGGTGAGTTGCGGATCGGATGATAATAGATCAGTAGCGGAGTCACCGCCTACGCTGACACGAGAAGATTTGGTAGGGACTTGGGAACAGACCAGTTTGAAGATTACCTATAATCAAGAATTGGGTATCGATGATTCCGTTTCTGTATTTGAAGTGGACGAAGGCGAGTGGTTGCGCATTCTTTCTGTGCCGCCTGTCCGCACGATGTTTTACGGAGATAGTACTTTTCAGCATTTGTTTCGTGACATCAATGGCGATATGATGGATCAGCAGCGTGGTTTGTGGAACTTGATCGGCGATACGCTTATTTTAATTACACCCGATGCCACCTATGTTTATGACATTGAGGTGGGTAACAATGGCAAAAGTCAATACCAGAGCATTTTAGATTGGGATGGTGATGGTGTGGAAGATGATGGCTATGAGGCAACGCATCGTTTGATTAGTAGAAGTAC
>CAYLPW010000149.1:0-12286 GCA_964385665.1 uncultured Saprospiraceae bacterium | reverse complement strand
CCTTCAAATGTAGGCTGGATGATAATCGCTTTGCCACACGCAACCTTCGCAACGCACAGGCTACCCAGGCTCTGCCTCCGCCCCTGGTGCTTGCCGCAACAGCCCCTTATACGCATCAAACACCGTATTCCCATGATTGATGACTTTATAAACTTCCTCTGTGATGGGCATTTCAACATTATATTCTTTCGCCAATTCCATCACAACACCACACGCCTTCACACCTTCTGCCACCATCGACATTTCTTTGATGATTTCTTCAATTTTTCGTCCTTTGCCCAAATGAAAGCCAACTGTCCGATTTCGGCTGAGTGGACTACTACAAGTGGCGACCAAATCACCCATACCTGCCAAGCCAGCAAAAGTAGCTGGCTCACCACCCATCGCAATCCCCAAACGCGTCAGTTCTGCCAACCCACGCGTGATAATCGCCGAACGCGTATTGATACCAGCATTCACACCATCGCCCATGCCAGCAGCGATGGCAATCACGTTTTTTAATGCACCACCAATTTCACAACCCACCACATCGCTATTCGTATAGACGCGAAAGAGTCCAGTCGTAAATATTTTTTGCAAGGCTTCGGAAATATTGTCGTCGACCATGGCAATGACAGAAGCGGCGGCTTGTCCACTGATAATTTCTCGTGCTAAATTGGGACCAGAAAGCGCACCCGCTGGATGTCCTGGCATCACTTCTTCGATAATTTGGGTCATCCGCATTTTTGTGCCTTGTTCCAAGCCTTTGGACAAACTGACAATCGGCACCCACGGACGAATGTGTTCTTTTGCTTTTTCCAAAACGGATCGAAACGCTTGTGAGGGAATCGCCATGACGATGACATCGGCGTCCTTCACCGTTTCTTCAATGGTCGCACAAGCAACTAGAGAAGGGGTTAGCTTCGCGTCGGGCAAGTATTTTTTATTGGTGTGAAATCGGTTAATTTCCTCCACCGTTTCCGTTTTTCGCGCCCATAGTTTGGTCGGCGTGTTTTTAGCGACTAAAGAAGCCATAGTTGTTCCCCAAGAACCCCCACCGAGTAGTCCGACGCGTAAATTTGGCATAGTTGTTTTGTTTTGAAATTGGTAAAATTAGCTACCTGTCGGTCTAATTGGGGAAATCGGAAAAATCGGAGTAGCAAGAAATTAGGTATATCATTAATTAATGAGGAAACTCTATCGCCTCTCTTTTCTCTCGAAACTCTCACCTCTGCTAACTATGACTCAATTCATCGTCCACAGGCGCACTTGCATGAAAATCTTGATAAATACGCGGCACATAATGATCCAACAATTCAATGACTCGCTCTCGACGATCAGAAGCCACAATCATACCAACATGGTAGTCTTTTTGGATGCGCCAGACAATCTCTGGATCGTTAAAACTGCTCATATCTGGATGTTGCTGACGAGCTAAAGAAATTAAAATACCTGCATATTGATCTTTCACTTCTGGCAACTGGTACGATCGACCTTGTGCCATCGCTGTTTCTATTTTTGCCCATTCGCTCCATAAATTAATGCCAGACGACATCTCAACCATTTCTGCAATATGTGCGCCGCCCACTCGACTGGAGGTTTCTAAAAAGTAGAATTCGCCATTCTCTCTGGAGCGAATAAACTCCGTATGAGAGGCACTAAATTGCATCCCAAAGGCTTCTAGCACTTGCGCATTCATTTCGCGCAGTTGCTTGTCTTCGGTGCTTCCAAACTCTAGCGTCGCTGTTCTAAAAATGCCACCACCATGCGCCACCTCTAAAGGCGTATTCAAATAGCGCGAAGTGCGCACAAACTGCACTTTTCCATCGACTGTCAAGGCATCAGCATGGTACACATCGCCTGGCGTGAATCGCTCTAGCAAATACTTATGTCGTTCGTCTCCAGTTTCATGTAGGATTCGCCATAGTTCATCTTTAGAATAGACTTTTTTCATCCCAGTAGCCGAAGCTTCTGAACGTGGTTTTAGAATCCAAGGGGCGGGTACGTTGTCGGCATAATGATTAATATCGGCGTCGTTGAAAAGTGCCGTGAACGTCGGTACATGAATACGTGATTCGGCAGCTTTCATACGCATGGCGAGTTTGTCGCGAAAGTAGCGAACAGTGGTTTGTCCCATACCAGGTATCCGAAATTGTTCGCGCAAGTAAGCTGCCTTTTCCACATCGAAGTCATCTAATGCGACAATGCGATCTATTTTTCGGCTGCGCATCAACCAAGCCAATCCTTTACCTAGATCACCTAAGTTTTCAGGTGAGTTGGCGTCTGAATCCATAAAGAAGAACTCGTCGACAGAGTCACGCACCCAATTGGCGTGTTCTAGCTTTTTGAGCGTCAATAAGTAAACTGTATTGCCCTGTTCTTTGAGTGCTTTTAGAAAGTCATTGCCTTTGAAATAGCAAGTAATGCAGAGAAAGGTCATGTTGTATTGAGTTAAAGATGCGATAATTATGGGTCATGGGTCATAATTCATGAATAGAAAAGCTAAGAAACGTAAAAAGTACGATTTTGCGAGCTTGTCGCTCGATTTTTGAATAAAAGGCTATTTTTTATAGTTCTATTTTGTCATACACTTCTGGTAGTCGGAACGCTGAAACTAAACTGCTAATCTACCATAACTAGACTACTCTACAAATGCACTTGTACCGAGGTGATGAAACAGAGAAAATAACTGTCGTTGCCATAGTTGTTGCGAAACTAGACATCGAGGTAAGAGCTTCACTTGGAAATGGAAACCCTTACTTTTTGAGTTCCGTCTTCTCATATTCCATTTTGATTGTATCTTGTCCAACACTTTAAACAAACAAGCATTCCTTCATGACACAACGCCTATTTTCTCTTGATGTCTTTCGTGGTGCGACGATTGCTGCTATGATTTTAGTGAACAACCCTGGCGACTGGGGAAATGTGTACGCGCCGCTATTGCACGCCGATTGGCACGGTGTCACTCCTACTGATTTAATCTTTCCCTTCTTTATTTTCATTGTAGGTGTGTCTATTGCGTTGGCGCTGTCAAAACGAAAGGAACGGGGCGATGCACAGGGAGAAATTGTGAAGAAGATTATCGGGCGAAGTATCATTATTTTCTTGATCGGTTTGATGTTGAATGGCTTTCCGTATTTTAAGTTGGACACCATCCGAATACCAGGTGTTTTGCAGCGGATTGCTTTGGTCTATGGGATTTCTGCCTTATTATTTCTGAAATTGGACTGGAAAGGGATGGTAGCAGCGGCAGTGGTTTGTTTGTTGGGATATTGGGGCTTGATGACGCTAGTACCGACGCCCGATGGCTATCCACCAAATCTCGATCCAGAGACGAACTTGGGAGCTTGGCTAGATCGAACTGTATTGAGCGGTCACCTTTGGAGTCAGTCCAAAGTATGGGATCCTGAAGGTCTGTTGAGTACGTTGCCTGCTATTGCGACTGGCATCAGTGGCATTTTGGCTGGGCTTTGGATTCGGCATGAGAAGCGAGCGACACAGATGGTACTCGGATTGTTGGGAACTGGCATTGTTTTGGTTGGTATTTCTTTGCTGTGGGATCTGGTTTTTCCAATTAATAAAAAGATTTGGACGAGTTCGTATGTCCTTTTTTCGAGTGGTATGGCAGCCGTTTTACTAGCCATCACCTACTGGGTAGTGGACATTATGAAGATTCGATGGTGGACAAAACCATTTGTCATTTATGGTATGAACGCCCTCTTTGTGTTTGTGGTTTCTGGTCTCATTGCGAAGATGTTGTATTACATTAAATGGGAAAATGCAGCAGGCGAAAGTTTGACGCTAAAATCGCGTATTTACAATCAAGCGTTTGTTCCCTTCTTCGATGACCCAATGAATGCTTCGCTGGCATTTGCTGTGGCGAATGTGCTATTGCTGTTAGGTTTAGCTTGGATACTGTATTGGCGACGTATTTTTGTGAAGGTCTAACCGCTCAATCCTCTACTACAGCGTACAAAAATTCAGCTTCTTGTATGAAGTCATTGGTACAGGCTACACCTCCCACAGAAGCTTCGCAAAAGGAATGACCGTCGCAATCAGTGGGTGGAAAAAAGCCGTTGCACACACAACAATTATAGATGGTATAGATTTCTTTTTTGTAGCGATAGACGGCAGTGAAAGTACAAGGTATGTCGTCTTCATCTACTCTGGAAAAGCCTTCTAATGTAGCACAGTCATCGAGTAGAGCCTCTTTTTCACAAGAGCTAACACAAAGTAGTGAAGCAGCTAGAAAGAACAGTCGAAACATCACAAATAGTTTTTTAGGTCAGACGCTTAAAGCGATTGATAAGGTGGGGTGTGTTGCTTGATTTATTCTTTTTCCAAGTACCGCAACAAGCGATACCGATCATCGTCATACTTCTCCTTGAAAACATCAGGATTGTTCACAACGGACTCGCTCATCATCCGACTGACTGGCTCGAAGTGAGGCAATTGTGACAACATGATTTTAAGAATCGCAGTCAATGGAATGGCTAAAATAATACCTCCAATACCCCATAGCATGCTCCAGAAAACCATCGCAAAAACAGCCACCAACGTATTGATCTGTACATTAGAACCAACTACTTTCGGCGTGATGAAATTGCCTTCTATCGTTTGAACTACCTGATAAAGAAGAACGACAGCTATCGGTTGCCACATCGTGTCCGTAGTCGACAATGTATACAACAACGGTAAGATACCGCCTATTAATGTTCCGATGTAGGGAATAGCTGCCAACAGAGCACCCAAACAACCCCAAAATAGTGCATATTCTACTCCGATGATCCAAAGTCCTAGACTATTAAGTACCGCTAATATGCCCATCACCGTCAACATACCGACTAAATATTGCTGCGCTACTCGACGAACACGCGCAATGACCTGCTGCCCATTTTCCCGTCTAGATTTTTGCATTTGATACAAAAGAAAATTGCGAATGGGACGCCGCAACAAGAGGAGGAAAAAGGCATATATAAAAGTGAGCAGCATATTGATGAGTACATTGGTTGTAGAGATTAAACCACCTGTAATAAAACCACCAATCCAGCCAGTGATAGTGGATGGGTTTTCGGCGGCTAAGTCCGTTGGATCTTCTATTTTGACACCGAAGTTGCTTTGCACCCACGTCGTAATAGTATTAAGTCCTTGATCTAGTTGCTGTCCAATAGAATTCATACCTTCTACCACATTGGTAAGCTGGTAGCCGAACAGCAGCAGAACGCTAAACAGCGGCAGTAGCACGACCAAGAAACTTAGGAAGACGGCCAATACATCCACTTTCAAAAACCGGTGCAGTGTTTCTGTAATGGGAAGCAACAGCATTGCAAAAAAGATAGCAAACACCATTGGCATCAACAAAGAGCGACCTATGTAAAGTATAGCTAACGAAATACTTAAAACAACCAGCAGCTGGTACAACGTACTCAATTTGGAATGAGCCGAAGTCGCTATTTTTGTCCGTATGGGTGATGATGATGGCATTTTATTTTTAATAATCTGTTAGTTGTGTTGGCAAAAGAAGACAATTCGTCTTAAATGAATGCGTCGGTTACATAGAGCAGATAGTCAAAAAGGAAAACGGCAAAACCTACTTATTCAATACGTTTTGCCGCTTCCTTTGAACTGCTTATTTCTTTACAGCTGAAAACCTCTAATAGTTGATCTCTTCGTTGACGCCAGATGTATATCGTTCGCCTGTCACGATGGCTTTACCCATCTGAAAAGCTTGAACTAGCTTACTGGAAGCCGCACTCCATAGCTCCGCCTCTTTAGGTTCTACTTTCAACAAAATTAGATCTGGTGTTTCCAAACCATCAGGATACCAAGCTTTCATCATCGGATTCCAGAGTTCTTCCATTTTCTGTTGGTCAGTTACGGTGTGTGCAGTGCCGGAAATGGATAGAAAATCTTGATCGTCAGTATTGACGTAGCTCAGATTGACGTGTCGATCTGATTGAATGTCGTCAATTTTTCCTGAATCCTTGCTGGTAAAAAAGTAGATTGTATGGTCTTCTTCAATTTTCGCCGTATGCATGGGGCGACTACGCAACGCTTCATCATCTTGTGTCACTAACATCGCAATACGGGTGTCTTCTACTATCTCTTTCAATCGTTTCAGTGATTCTTCTCTTGTCATTGTTCTAGTTATTTTGAACGTATAACTATGCCCTTATAGTGGTGTTCGTTTCTTCACTTCTCAAAATCGCACAAATGTTCAATTATGTTTGTTTTATAGGTGATGCTCCAATGGGGAGCTGAAATCATTTAAACAGAAAATTTTAACTATCATGGGGTCTCGAAATAACAGAGCATTATTATTATTAGGTGCAGCGGCAGGTGCAGCAGCTACCTACTTTTTTAATACAGAGAAAGGAAAGCAACTGCGTCAGGAAGCAAGCATAGCAGCGCAGAAGTACGGTAATCAAATTCAACAGCAGTCACAGCAAGTACTTGCGCAAAACAATGTTGATGTTGATAGTCTGCTAGAGCAAGGAAAAGCGCAGTTGAATGTGTTGCAACAGAAAGCAAAAGAAGCAGTCAACGAAATTGCGACTAATTTGCAAGCGACGGCAGCTAATGCACAGCAGAATTTGACCAATACGACAGAAGAAGTAAATGATCACTTCGCACATACAGACAACAATCATCGTACGACGGTGTAAGATTTAATGTATAACTCCCTAAACTGAAGTTGTCTATTGCGATATTAGTAATAGACGTTCAATAAGTCATTCTTACACAAAATGTATAAGAGTGACTTATTTTTTTGCTAGATTCCCATTCCAACAGTCTACTTTCTCACAACTGATTCATCTATCAATTTCAATATCATTATCATGCATAAATTACTTTTAACATTTCTTGCTTGTGGACTAGCATTCGCTACTTGGGCACAGAGCGCAGTAGAGGGCGTCTATTGGACACCAGATAAGAAAGGAAAAATTGAAGTCTACGAGCAGAATGGCAAGCTACACGCCCGTAGTATTTGCTGCAACGAAAATAAACTGGATGAAAACAATCCTAATCCAGACCTACGTGACCGTAGTACGATAGGTATTGATGTACTCAACAATATGAAGCGCCGAAGAGGAAACTATTACACTGGCGGGCAGCTTTACAATCCGGAAACAGGTAAAACTTACAAGGCCAGAATGTGGGTCATTGATAACGGTGAAAAAATAAAAGTCAAAGGCTACATCGGTTCGCCTATTTTGGGTAGAACAGTCGTATGTGAGCGCGCTAGTCGCTAATGAGCCACACTGGAATAGAACAAGTCTACTTTTACGAGTCATGCACGTATATCCAGAAGTGATCTGTTAGTGGGCTTGTTCTACTTGTAGTGGATGATAAATTCGTACAGCGTTCTTCCGCACTTCCCTCCAGTCCAAAGTCATGGGCTTCAACTGCTGCTCCACGAATGGTTGCATTTGATCGGTGAAGTGTGGACTATTGGGTTTAGCAGACGCACCATAGACATTGATAGATTCAATATTTACACCTTCTTCTCCAAAGCGGACGAGCTGAATGTAGCAGTCACCTGCCACCGCTTTCCATGTTCCATCCTTCTGGCGTCGTCCATAAATAGAAGCCAACACATCAGGACCACCTGCGATAGGAATATTCTTACTTCCACGGATGTGTCGTTGCATCCTTTGTAGTGGAAACTGAATACTTCCATAGTCCTTCAGCAATTGCTTTTTTGCAGTTCGGATCGCTTCAACAGCGTCCGCTTCTTGTATGGTTCCACCTCGCACTAGTCGATCAGCTTCACTCAACTTATCGTATAAGACCGCAACAGTTTGGATAAAAAGAGCAGCAGTAGTATTGTCTGCTTCCGTTTCTCTATTCCAAGTGTTTAGGAGCTGAATGGCATCAGCAATATCAGGATAGTCGTTAGTCTTGAGTTGTAAGACTAATTCCAAATTTTGCATGTCCACCGTTTGCAGTGTTTGTGGATAGGTACGATCAAATTTGATGCGTTTGAACTCTTCCCAAGATAGTTTTTCGTGCTGTTTGATGAGTTCTGAGAAACGTTGACTACGATTGTTCTCGATACCTTTGGACTGATAGCCCATCGTTTCATTGAGTGTCGTTTCGATTGGATTATCCGCAACTTCACTTGCTCGAAATGGCGTATGATTGGTGTTGAATACATAAGCAGCATCTGGATTGCTTATTTGTGGCAAACTATCTATTGGCAGATAGCTGTTCCAAAGCGTCTCTTGAGTAGCAGGTACAGCTTTTGTCCAGTCAAACCCAGTGGCGCGATTTGGCAATTTGCCATGACTGATGTAGTAGATGTTGTCGCGCTCATCCGCATAAACAATATTAGTACATACCAAGCCTTGTTGTTCTAAAGCCTCTTTAAATTCAGCGAAGTTTGTCGCTCGATTCATAGTATACCACTGTTCAACTGCCCCGACTTCCAGTCCTGACACGAATCGAAGGGCGTAGCAATCGCCAGTTTTGTTTTTAAAAGTAGGTCCGAACTTACTGTGATATACGGTGCGATAAATAGGCAGTTGTATGGGACCAAATTTCAGTTTTGCTTTGTATTTTTTCTCTACTAAAGGCAGCCACTGTCCATCAAAATCATACAGGTTGTCCTGGGTCGGGTGCATGTCTAACTTAAAAATATCTGAAAAATCCGCATGATTCACTGTATGTGCCCAGGCTAAATGTTCATTAGTACCATGAAAAATAGTGATGCCACCAGGGAATGTTCCACCCAACATATTCCAGCCTTCTTCGCTGCCTAGATGTGCCTCATACCAAGAATACCAACCTTCCATGGGCTGATGCGAGTTGACAGCTAAAAAAGTTTCGCCACTGCTTGTTTTACGCTTACTAATGGCAATAGCATTTGAACCTTTAGATTCATCATCATTGGGTAATTTCACTTTATCGTTCAAAATCGCTACTAAGTCATCGGTTGCATTAGTCAATTGTGTAACACCTAACATGTAACCAACTACCAAATCCTGTGGCGTCACCCTAAATTTTTTTCTTCTTAATAGCACCTCTTCAGGATGCGTTGCTGCATAACTATTGATCGCCACAGCATATGCCTCCAGCATTCGTTTGACTTTGGAACTTAGTTCCATCTCATACTTTGCTTCCACTACTTCTCGAAGTCCTAAAAACTTGACCGCAAAGTCCACAACGATTCCATCTTTGCCAGCTACTTCCCCGTAGCGTCCTTGTACGGCGAGCATTTGTTCTTGTACCGTCTTAAAATCGTCCTCGCACTGCGCCCAAGCTAGTCCATAGCACACTTCTTCATCCGTAGGTGCGTAGATATGTGGTACGCCCCACTCATCGCGCATGATTTCGATTTGAGTGAGTTCCTGTTGTTGTGCAGCAATATGAAAGGGCAAATAACAGCAAACAAGTAGTGTATATTTGAACATAAAAAATCTCGTTAAGGAACGGTCAACTAATATTACATTGAGCTTTGGGGAAAATTGGTCATCAGTGATTGAGAATTACATATGGAATGATACAATAATGAGATGAGACTAGACAACAGTCATTTGGTTACCAATAGTTAGATAGTAGACGTTGATATAGCTGATATGTTCTTATATAATTTATATGTTTCCAATTCATATCACTTTCAGAGTCAACAGATAAACTAAAAAATTAAGCGTCTCAATGTAGAAATAGAATACCTCAAGAAGAGGTAGTTTTGCCTGCTAAGAAGTTTAAAAAATCAGTACCTCCTGACTATGCCAAACAATTCAGCAGTTACTCGATTAAAGATCGTTATTAAGAAAACGCTAGTCGACTAAATTTCCTACCTTTCCTCTATGAAAATTACCTTTCTAGGCACTGGTACATCAACAGGTACGCCGCTTATTGGTTGTTCCTGCGAAGTTTGCCAATCAGATGACCCACGTGACCAACGACTACGCGCATCGCTGTTTGTAGAAGTTGATGGTTTGTGTATTTTAATCGACATTGGACCAGATTTTCGACAGCAAATGCTGCGGGCTAATATCCAACGTATAGACGCTGTCTTGTTGACACACGAACACAACGATCATATTATTGGGTTGGATGAAATCCGTGCCTTCAATTTTTTGCAGGGAAAACAAATCCCAATATATGCTTCACCAAGAGTGATTCTTGTTTTACGGCAACGTTTTGCCTATCTGTTTGAAGAACAGTTGTATCCTGGAGTCCCTCGTGTTGAGTTGCGCGAGATAGATATGAACAAAGCTATTTCGATTAATGGTGTCTCCATTCTACCAGTCCAGTATTGGCATGGACACATTCCAGTTGTTGGTTTTCGGATCAAAGATGTCGCGTATCTGACTGATTTTAAGACCATCGACAACGATCAATTTACTAAGTTACAAGACATCCAACTGCTTATTATCAGTGCGCTACACCATCGGCAGCACCACTCCCACCTGACCTTAGGAGAAGCTATTAATTGGGCGGATAAAATCGGCGCAGCAGAAACATATTTTATGCACATCGCGCATCGGATGGGAAAGTATGTAGAGGTACAACCAGCCTTGCCTGAAGGAATGCAATTAGCGTACGACGGACTAAAATTAGAGAGGTAAAGAACGTATGGGCATAACTAGAATATCGGTAATGCTTTTCATAAGTGGGAGCTTGTCAATATAGTACCGTCCAAAAAAGTCAGCTATTTAGTCCTTTAAGAAGCTCAAAAAATTACCTCAAAACAAACGCCCCTGCTCCCCAAACGACATCGGATTCTCCAGTGCCAACAGTCGCCGCTTCATATCCAAACCATAAAAATACCCTTGTAGATCGCCATTCTTCGCAATGATGCGGTGACACGGCACGACGATAGCAATAGGATTGTTTTTATTCGCCAAGCCGACAGCTCGCACCGCATTCAAATCCCCTATTTCCTGAGCAATAGCGGAATAGGAAGTCGTTTGTCCATACGGCACATTCAACAAAGCCGTCCAAACACTTTGATAAAAGGAACTAGCCGCTTCCCAATCCAATGGCAGATCAAAAGCTCGTCGTTTCCCAGCAAAATAATCACTCAACTGCCGAACCGCTTCTTGCAATAAAGAATGATCGGGACAAACATCTTTTCCTGCATCTGCCACTCGCTGAATCTGTCGAATACCTTTCTCACTTGCTACAATTTCAAAGTAGCCAAATGAAGAATGAAGATAAGCTATTGTCGGCATAGATAGTGATTTTGAGTGGTCTCGAAGATAGCATTTTTATAGCAGTTCAAAGCTCGTAATGTCCGTTTCATCGACCTAAATAGTCCATTCATCAGAAAATTTGAAAAAAACGAAGGAAACTTAGAACCCGTTTAAAGTTTCCACTGTTTACGAAGCGAATTTCAGATGATAGCTAATACGACTGTTGAAACGCATTCGACTTTCTAACTGAACCTAGTTATCGCTGAACAAGCTAAGAGCTAATAGCCAATCCTGATAGCTATCGGGAACAGCTAATAAAAAACTTAATGTCAGTAAAACAAGAAGTAATAGAAAAGAGTACTGCGCTATTTTTCAAATACGGAATACGCAGTGTCAGTATGGATGAACTGGCGCGTCATCTTGGTATGTCGAAAAAGACGATCTATCAATATTTTGAAAATAAAGATGATCTTGTTCAACAAACCGTAATGGCATTTTTGGAGCAAGATTTAGCGATGTTCCATGACATTCGCAACCGCTCTAGCAACTCGATAGAGGAGTTACTACTACTGGTGCGAAATATGCTGCAAGTCTTACGCAAGATTTCTCCTTCTGTCATCTACGATTTACAAAAATACCATCGATCCGCTTGGGAAGAAATGGAAAACTTCCGCAAGGAACATGTTTATTACCTCATTCGAGAGAATGTGGAGCGAGGACAAGCGAATGGAATTTATCGAGCTGAAATCGATGCCGATATGGCAGCGCGTTTCCACATGGCACTCAGCTTAGCCATTGTCAACGATGATCTATTTCCCACTAAATTATATCCAAAAGAAAAGTTAGTGCAAGAATTGATCCATCATTCGCTACATAGCTGGATGACGGACAAAGGCAGACAAACTTGGCAGGAGTTGGAGGAACAATTAGTAGACAACGAAACCTTATAATAATACAACTACTCAATTATCATGAAATCTATACCTATTCTTTTCACCTGCTGTTTGCTGCTTTTTCAAGTATCGGCGCAACGTGCTTTTTCGATAGAGGACGCCGTCGCCTACGCCAAGCAAAACAGCAATCAAGTTCGGCTGGCGCAATTGGAGCGCGTTAATGCCGAAGCAAGTATTCAAGAAGTGCGGACAGCAGCGATTCCGAAGTTG
>CAYLPW010000148.1:0-12417 GCA_964385665.1 uncultured Saprospiraceae bacterium | reverse complement strand
GAAGAGGGTGATCACCATGATTTGTTGGCAAATGAGGGCTATTATTATGATTTGTATCAGAAGCAGATTCGGGAAGAGGTGGTGGAAGTGGGGGAGTAGTCGGTCTGTTGTCAGCTCAACGTTCTTCGATTAGTAAGCTCTAAAGGGGTTATTAAGCAGAATATGCGTCTCCGAAAAGATGGTAGGCTTACCAATCGTTCGTTCCTTTACTATCACGACTTTTGTTGCCAACAAGAGGTGATTAGTGGAAGCTCCGCTGAAGCTAATGGTCTCATGTCTCACGTCTCAAAGCGAAGCGATCTCACATCTCCCCCTCACACCTTCGGCGGAATCACATCCTTAAAATGTCCATTCATCTGCACGCGCTCGCGCAAGCGTTCCATTTCGCGCACCATTGGAATCAAGGTGTTCAAATGATCGAGCATAAAGTCTTGTCGATCCATTTCTGAATGAATGGTCAAAAGTTCATACTCTTGTTCCGTAGATAAGCCAACGTGATGCCCTAGCTTAAAGGTACGCAAGTCGACAGCGTCTGGAATTGGCTTATCAATCTTCATCAAGCTAAATAGCTCTTCGATGCGTTCTATTAGTTGGGTACTCGTCACGATATCACCTTCTGTGTCATAAGACACCCGTTTGATACTAGCACCAGCGTACAGTTTTTTAGGCGCGCGACTGTAAAATTCCTCTAGCTTAAACACGCCAACACCTCGTGTTCGCACATCCAGCTTGCCGTCAGGGTATTCCTTCACTACTTCCACTAATTCCAGTTCTGTTCCATATTCCATTACCCGCCGATCAATGTAGGGTGGAATACCAAACGTAATGCCTTGCTCTTTGCAATCTTTGACCAACTCCCGATAGCGAGGCTCAAACACATGGAGGTTCAAATCTTCTTCAGGAAAAGCGACTAATTGGAGGGGAAATAAAGGTAATATGGTTGACATCGTATGAACTAATTTATCATTTATGGAGCGATCAACTGCTCCCTAGAAGAATGGACTTTAACGAACAATGTTTACTAATCGTGCGAAAAAGGCGGAGGTTTAGACTAAATTACTGTTTAGATTCGTCATAAGTAACAACATCTATACAATCCTATTTAGCAATGAGAACACTTCCATCTTCTGCCTTCCGCTGGACTATATTTAGCCTGTCCATTCTTTTAGTACTTAGTTGCAAAAAAGAAAATACACCAGACAATCTATCGCAGGAACTAAGCGCGTATGTTTATGCCTACACCTCAGGGACGATCTCCAAAGCAGCGCCCATTAAAATCCAATTTACTCAAAATGTAGTGGATGCTGAAGCAGTGGGAACGCTCGCCGATGAGGTGTTTACTATTCAACCAAAAGTAGAAGGCGAAGCAATCTGGGAGAATGAACACACCCTCGTTTTTCAGGCAGAGCAGTTGTTCGCTTCCAGCACAGACTATCAAGTTACCGTCACGCTAGACGAACTTTTCCAAAACATCCCTGACGACTTAGAAACTTTTCGCTTTTCGGTAGCTACCCGCGAACAGCAGTTGCGCGTTCAAGTAGATCGGGTGGAAACAGTCGATGACAAAGATTGGAGTCAACAACGCATCTATGGCAGCATTTTTACAGCAGATGTCGCCAACGCGCAGGAATTGGAAGACGTACTTACTGCTCAACAAGACAATCGGAACTTGGTAGTCGGCGTACAAAGCTACGGAAGCGGGCTGCGTCACGACTTTGAAGTGAATGGCGTAAAGAGGGGAACGCAAGCTTCTGTTGTGCAGATAGCTTGGCGGGGCAAAGAGACTGGAACACCAGGAGAAACTACGGTAGATATTTTTTCGGTCGATGACTTTGGGGTGATGGATGTGCGTTTAGGACAAGAAGAGGAGCAGTACATTCTCCTTAACTTTTCCGACCCTTTGCAGACGAAACAAGATTTGAACGGATTGATTGACATTTCCGATTACAATGGTAGTATACGCTACGTCATTGATGGTAGCCAAGTGAAAATTTACACCGATCGCCGACTGGTAGGAGAGCGACAAGTTAGTGTACAAGTAGGAGTGAAGAACAAAAAAGGTAAGCGTTTGTCTAAACCGAGCGTTTGGAATCTGAGTTTCGAGCAGCTAAAACCAAAAGTACGCATGGTCGGGAGTGGTGTCATTGTTCCCAATTCGGACGGGATGTTGCTGCCCTTTGAAGCCGTCAGTTTGAATGCGGTAGAAGTAGAGGTTTTCAAAATTTTCAACAATAATATCCTTCAATTTCTTCAAACCAACGAAATTAGTGGCGGCTACGATCTGCAACAAGTTGGGCGTGTCATTTATCAAGGCAAAGTCGAACTCACTGACCTCAATCCACAAACTTCTAGTACCAGTTGGACACGCTATGCTTTAAATCTGGATGAATTTGTAGAAGATGACCCACAAGCCATTTATCAAGTTCGCATTGGTTTTCGAAAAGAGTATTCGACGTTCTATTGTGGCGAAGATAGCGATACGGATAACTTAAATATTGTCAATAAGGCTACTGCATCAGGCGATATTAAAAGCTTTTGGGACGATTATTATGGGGTTTATGGCTATTACGAAGGCTACAGCTGGCGCGACCGCGAAGACCCTTGCAAACGGGCGTACTACAATCAAGACGTCTTTGCTAAACGTAATTTACTCGCCTCTAATCTAGGCATCATTGCAAAAAGTGCTGGCGACCAATCGTTGATGGTCGTCGTGAGTGATCTGAGAACGGCACAGCCACTCAGCAGCATTGAAGTCGAAGTGTATGACTATCAGCAGCAGTCGATGGGAAGAGCAACGACCAATAAGGATGGAATTGTTTTAATGAATCTGCCTCGTCAAGCCTTTGTTGTGGTGGCAAAAAATGAAGCGGAACGCGGTTATTTACGGATGCAAGATGGCGATGTGCTGTCCTTGAGCCGATTTGATGTATCTGGCGCACAAACACAAGCGGGCAGGAAAGGCTACCTCTACGGTGAACGGGGCGTGTGGCGACCAGGCGATTCGATGTACTTAAACTTTGTGCTGCTTGATGAAGAAGAAGCCTTGCCTAGCAACTATCCAGTGACGCTGGAGCTACGTGATGCACGCGGACAATTGCAAGAAAGACTAACACGTAGTATACATATTGGCGGTATTTATGATTTCCAATTAGCGACAGATGCAGAAGCACCAACTGGCGATTGGTTAGCCACTGTTAAAGCTGGAAATGCGACTTTTACGAAAGCCCTGAAAGTAGAAACGGTAAAGCCCAATCGCTTAAAAGTCAATCTAGATTTTGGAGGAGAACGATTGAATGCGCAAAACAATCCTGTCGATATTGGACTGCAAGTCAATTGGTTATATGGTGCGCCAGCTAAAAAGGTAAAAACAAAAGTAGAACTCGACATCCAAAGCGTCAATACCACTTTCGACAATTACAACAACTACGAATTTGACGACCCTGCTCGAGCAATCAATAGCCAATCCAGTACCGTTTTTGAACAACAAGTCAATGAAAACGGCAGCGCCAATTTTCGAGTCAATTTACTAGAAGACGCACGCGCCCCTGGACGGATTCGCGCCAACTTTACCGCTCGTGCTTTTGAGCCAGGTGGCGATTTTAGTACGCGGACGCAAAGTGTACTCTACGATCCTTATGACAGCTATGCAGGCATTGCGATTTCTACCAATCAATACGACGAAAAACGACTAGATATAGGCGAAGAAGAAGCCTTAAATATGGTCTTGCTCAGTGCAGCAGGGAAACCATTGGCTAATGAAAATATAAGTGTCGGACTATACCGCGTCGAGTGGCGATGGTGGTGGGAGCAAGGTGGCGACAACTTGACACGCTACAACAGCAGTCAGCATTTTGATGCACTGGAACAAACCTCGTTGACGACCAATAGTAAAGGAGAAGCCACCTGGAACATCAAAGTAGATGATTGGGGACGCTATATGATTCGGGTGTGTGATACGAAGAGTGGACACTGTTCTGGCGACTTTTTCTATGCTGGCTATCCTTGGTACGATGAAGAAGGACAAAGTAGCGATGCCGCTGCGATGATTGCTTTTTCGACAGATAAAGATCGCTACAATGTGGGCGAAACGGTGCAGTTGAGTGTGCCTGCCAGTGAAAATGGTTACGCTTTTGTCAGTATAGAAGATGGCAACCAAGTCCTTCAATCTTTTTGGAAGAAAACGACTGCTGGCGATAATCTTTTTGAAATCAAAACGACGCCTGAAATGGCACCGAACGTCTATGCCCACATCAGTTTGATGCAACCGCATGGACAACAAAATAACGATTTGCCGATTCGAATGTATGGAGTTGCTTCCATTTTAGTAGACGATGCAACCACTATTTTAGAGCCACAAATTGCGATGCCTGATAACTTAAAACCAGAGCAGCAATTCATCATAGAAGTGAGCGAAGCCGAAAATCGACCGATGGCGTACACGATTGCGATTGTAGATGAAGGACTGTTGGATTTAACCAATTTTGAAACACCTGACTTGCATCACTATTTTTATGCGAAAGAAGCCTTGGGCGTACAGACTTGGGATATGTACAACGATGTAATTGGTGGTTATGCTGGAACATTGGATCGTGTGCTAAGTGTAGGTGGAGACGGCGCAGCAGTCATTGATCCAGAAAAGCAAAAAGTCAATCGCTTTCCGCCTGTCGTTCGACATTTAGGCCCGTTTTATTTGAAAAAAGGAAAAGCTAAGCATACGATTCAATTGCCCAATTATGTCGGTTCAGTCCGCGCCATGGTCGTCGCTGCTAATGAAAAAGGCGCATACGGAAATGTAGAAAAAGCCGTGCCAGTCAAAAGTCCACTCATGGTTTTGCCGACTTTGCCACGCGTTTTGGGAGTACAAGAAAATGTACGTATTCCAGTGACTGTTTTTGCGGATAATAGTAAAGTAAAGAATGTAACGGTGAGCGTTCGAGAAGTGAACGGTTACGCCAAAATTCGAGAATCTACTCAAAGTATTCGTGTAGGAAATGAAGCCGAGCAGACCATTTATTTTGATATGCAATTGCCTGATCGACAAGGGAAGACACAGTTCATCGTCGAAGCAAAAGGGGGTGGATTGACGACACAACAAACCGTAGATATTGAAGTCCGAAATCCAAATAGTGTCGTTACAGACGTTCAGTCGGTTGTCTTGGACGCACAAGACGATCACACCTTTACGCTGAAGCCATTTGGTGTCATCGGTAGTAACAGTGCCGTCCTTGAAGTATCCAATATTCCACCGCTTGATTTGGGCGAACGCTTGCGCTATTTGATTCAATATCCCCATGGTTGTGTAGAACAAACCACTTCGGCTGCTTTCCCTCAACTTTACGTCGATCAGTTGATGGACATCAATGAAGATCAACGAACTAACATTCCTAAAAATATCGCAGCAGCTATTCAACGCCTAAAGCAGTTTCAGTTGTCGGATGGCAGTTTTAGCTATTGGGCGGGTAGCAGTATCTATAATGAATGGGGAACAAATTACGCTGGTCATTTTCTTCTGGAAGCCAAAGCAAAAGGCTACGCTGTCCCCAACGATATGATTAGTCGATGGCAAAAATTCCAACGACGAAGTGCGCGCAATTGGTCGGGCGATGAAAACAATAGTCGCCTACGTGGACTCACACAAGCTTATCGACTGTATACGCTTGCGTTGTCTGGTACAGCAGATTTATCAGCGATGAATAGAATGCGCGAAATGAACAACATTTCCCTACAAGCACGTTGGCGACTAGCGGCTGCTTACGCGTTGGCAGGTAAAAACGACATCGCTACTCAATTGATCGACGGCGCAAGCGTACAAGTAGCCAACTACCGACAACTCGGCAACACCTACGGTTCTGATCTCCGCGATCAAGCCATGATTGTGGAAAGTTTGGTGGCAATGGACGATCGAAAACGCGCTGCCAGCATGGTGCAAGATCTAGCAAAACAGGTCAGCCAATCGCGCTGGTTAAGTACGCAAGAAACGGCATATGTGTTGTTAGCCATCAGCAAATTTGTAGGGGAACAAAAAAGCCAGCAACAGTTCAAATTTACCTACGCACTCGATCGAAAACAAGTAGACGCTGGTTCAAATCATCCAGTGGTACAAGTGGATGTTCCGATTGATCGAACGCAACAAGTCAGCATCCAAAATACGCACAACAATATTCTTTATGCTCGTCTACTCACAACTGGACAACCGCCTATTGGAGCAGAAACAGCAGACTACGCTGATCTAGGCATGAACGTTCGCTACACCAATGCAGCAGGCGAGGACATCGATCCAACAAGTTTGGTGCAAGGAACAGATTTCATCGCAGAAGTGACGCTTCGCAACCCAGGCACGCGTGGCATTCGCTACGAAGAAATGGCATTGACTCAAATTTTTCCATCAGGTTGGGAAATTATCAATACACGCGTCACTGGACAAGCGAATACGCCTAGCAGTGCTGCCGAACATCAAGACATTCGTGATGATCGCGTGTATACGTATTTTGACTTGCCAAAAGGTGGTGAAAAAACGTATCGCATTCGGTTGAATGCTGCTTATGAAGGTCGCTATTATCTGCCAGGCGTACACTGCGCAGCGATGTATGATGATTCTATTTTTGCGCGGGAGACGGGGCAGTGGGTGAATGTGGTGCGGGTGGGGGAGAGTTGATGGTGGGGTGATTTACTCCTCAATTGGTTCTGCTAAGGCATCTTCTACAGCTGCTATAAACCCCTGAATATCAAAATCTTTGATATTGAAAAGTGGAATAACACGCAGGCCGTTCAAGTATAACTCTTTCATCATATTGATGGCTGCTTCGGGCGTAGCTTCTAGAAATTGTTCGTAGTTGAGTTCTAGGCTGATTTGTACGCGTTGATAGTTCGGATAATATTCAATGTGCTGCTTCTGAGGGAAAAATTTAGAAGCCATTGCGATAAATGCAAAACCCACAACTTTTATACCTTCTCCAAAATCTTTTAGAGACAACATACTATTCAATCGGTCAAATGCTGTGTAATCTATTTTTTGATGAGCAATCTCATCGGCATAAGAAGTGAACTGAAATTCGTTATCGTTCAACTTCACGCCAGCAGCTATTGCCGCTGCTAAATCCATTTTCTCTTCTGTACTCAAGCCAGGAAAATCAGTATCTATCATTTTAAAGTAAATTTAGGCTAATAAAATTAATCATTCTATCCCTCAAAGTCAATTATCCTGTTTGTTGCCAGGCGGACGGGGCAGTTTAAATGAACGCGCGAGATTTTCAGGTAAAAGAGGATAGTTATATATTTTCCGTATCTCTTCTTTTACGCAGTCCGTAAGTGTTCCTTCGTATTGAGGAAGATACTCTAAGTTCATGAAATTTAGGTAACTATCAGCGTATCTTTTCTTCATAGTAGTATGACCATATTTCCATACTTCACCTGTTCTAAGAAAGACAGTTGTTTGCGCACCGCAACTGTAACAAGTGTAATAACCGTCTGTTTTGGCAGTTAATGCATATTGAACAGCTTCGTCCTGGTCTTCCATTTTTTTGTTTCTCTTCTCCTGTCGTTCTTCACTCAACTCATAACTCCCATCTTCTCGCTGAATCACAAACTCATGAAACGTGCCTGCCATTGCGACAATCAATACTGCCCAAATGAACCAAGAAGGACGTTGTTGGGTAGGAGTCTTAGAATACAGTCTACTTTTCTGTCTCTTTGATGGAGTTGATTGGATACTCATTCGCCTGTTTTTTAATTTAGGCGGCGAATATATTAAAAAATATTAATTAGAAAATACAATATATTGATAATAGTAAATTGAGCAAAATATTCGATAAAAACTGATCTATTTATTAATTGATCTTTTTCCGCTCCTCATAAAATGCTTTCACCCATTCAATAGCACCTTCCGTCTCCGCCCATAGAAATAAGCTTTCCAATAGATAGATCACCGCCTCACTTGGATCGCCCCAGCTGTAGTGACTAGGCATTGATCGTGGCATTCCTTTTTTGCCAGTTAAGAAAGAGACAACATGAATATTTTCTTCGTGTGCTTTCAGTAAAGTAGCATTCGCTTTTTTAGAATTACCCTCTTTTTTGAAAAGGTAAATGGCATGATTGAATAGTAACTGCGCAGATGATTCATCGTACTGCTTATATAATTTTTCATAGTCCTCGAAGCGATTTTGACTAATCAGCAAAGCCGCATAGCGATAACGAATACCTTGATTATCATCGGGATTCAATTCGATCATTTCGGTGTATTGATCCGTGGCTTCCTCAATGCGTTCTGAGTTAAGCAAAGCATCAGCATACCTTTCTTTCGCTCGCATATACGGGCGGGTCTCATGAAAGCCCCCAAAAATGTCCTTTTGCCTCTTCAAATGTTTGCTCTCCTAACTCTTTTCGTGCGAGTTCCATGGCTTTTTGAAAGTAAGGAAGTGCTTGGTGTATTTTGTTTTGTACTTCACCCATATAAGTATGCGCTGCTACATTGTTAGGGTCTAATCGAAGTGCTTTTTCGACCAGCTTCTTTCCTTTTGACTTGGAGGTCTCGTAAGCTTCATAAACGAGGTCAGTCGCTTCCTCTTTTTTAGAAGGGGCGTGCTGGTTTTGTGGTATAATATCACCTACTGTCTTTCCAATCGTTTGATTGAGAAAGGCTTTGAGTTCATCTTCACTCTCAAAATTCTGGTTCTGGATATAATCGAACAATTTTCGCATATTGTTTTCTGCTCCTTTTGGACTCATTGGTTTTTTCTTTGCCATGTTTAGTTTTCTTTTTCGTTTGCTAATATTTGCTAATAAAAAATGCGCTGCGAACATCTAATAGTCACAGCGCATCTTTTGCAATTGTTTACTTCTTCTTCGCTGTCGACTTCCGTTTTGTCGTAGTCTTCTTTTTCGGGGCAGCTTTCTTTCGCGTCTTCTTCTCAAACGCATCTGGAATCTGCTCCTTGATGATCGCTTTAATATCGTCTAGCGTCATCTCTTTCACATCTTCTGCCGTCATGCGCTTGCCATCTTTCTTCTTCGGGAAGTTGACTTTCTTCTTCTTGAATTTAATGATGGGTCCCCAACGGGCATTTTCCACCGAAATATTTTCTTCATCGAATTGATGGATATAGCGATTGGCTTCCTTCTCAATTTTCGCATCAATCAACTCAAACATCTCTGGCTCAGAAATCGTCTCTGGATCGTAGCGTCTAGGGATGTTGATGAACATATCGTTCCATTTTAAAAACGGTCCAAAACGTCCTTTGCCTTTTTGAATTGGTTTGCCTTTGTAGCTGGCAACTGGCGCATCGGCTTTGCGCTTCGCTTCAATCAATTCAACACCACGCTCAAAACCAATCTCCAACGGATCTTCCCCTTTTGGAATCGAAATGAACTGATCTTCATGCTTCACATACGGCCCATATCGCCCGATAGCGACGGTCACTTCTGCATCCTCATACGTTCCCAACGTGCGTGGCAACTGAAACAAATCCAATGCTTCCTCGAACGTCAAGGTCTCCATTGATTGTCCGTAGCGCAAGTTGGCATAGGTTGGTTTTTCCTCTTCGCCCAATTCATCCGGCTTCCCAATTTGTGCAACTGGGCGACCAGTACTTGCCATCCGTACCAATAGCGTTTTGCCGGTGGCAGGATCAATGCCTAAAATGCGTTCTCCAGTAGCGCGATCAGCTTCTTCTAACGTTTTTTCCACATCCGCGTGGAAAGGTCCATAAAAGTCATGGAGCATCTTTTTCCAGTCCGCTTTTCCATCGGCGATGATGTCAAACTTCTCTTCAATAGAGGCGGTGAAACCATAGTCCATAATATCGTCAAAATGTTCCGACAAGAAGTCACTGACGATCATGCCCATATCTGTTGGGAATAGGCGATTTTTCGTCGCGCCTGTTATTTCTGTTTTGCTTTGCTTTTGAATAGCACCATTTTTCAATTGGTAGGTTGTGAAGGCTCGCTCCACACCGTCGCGACTATCTTTGACTGCGTAGCCACGTCCAGCTTCCATGATCTTACTAATCGTGGGCGCATAAGTAGATGGTCGTCCAATACCTAATTCTTCCAGTTTTTTGACCAAACTTGCTTCCGTAAATCGAGCTGGTGGACGCGTAAATTTCTCCGTCGCCGTCATGACATTTAATGGTAGTACCTGCCCTAGTTGCAAGGGAGGTAAAATGCCGCTTTCTTCTTCATCTTCGTCGTCGTCGTCCTTCGATTCCAGGTAGACTTTTAAAAAGCCATCAAATTTCAAGACCTCACCAGTCGCTTTCAGTTGTTCTTCCAAAGTAGAAATAGCAATGTTGACGGTCGTCTTTTCCAATTCCGCATCTGCCATTTGAGACGCAATCGTGCGCTTCCAAATCAGGTCGTATAAACGTTGTTGGTCGCGGTCACCTGGTACGAAGCTGTTCTGAATACGTGTGGGTCGAATGGCTTCGTGCGCTTCCTGCGCGTCTTTCTTTTTAGTTTTAAATCGGCGCGTGTGGACGTAGCGTTGTCCGTAGCTAGATTCGATTTCTTTGGCAATGTCCTTTAATGCAACTTCACTCAAATTGATGGAATCGGTACGCATGTAGGTGATGTGTCCAGCTTCGTATAATTTCTGAGCTGCCATCATGGTACGCTTCACTGCAAAACCTAATTTTCGGCTGGCTTCTTGTTGCAGAGTAGAAGTGGTAAAAGGGGCGGTAGGTCGTCGCTTCGTTGGACGCACTTGAATGTCGTCAATCGTGAATTTTGCCCCATTGGCTTTTTCTAGAAAATCCCGTGCCTGAGTTTCTTCATCCAATTTGCTAGGCAATTCTGCTTTTAGTTGCACAATCTTGCCTTGCTCATTTTTGACATCGAATAAAGCAGCTACTTTATAATAAGGTGTCGAATCAAATTCTTGAATTTCGCGTTCGCGCTCGACGACTAGTTTAACAGCAACAGACTGTACTCGCCCGGCAGATAATTTCCCTCTTACTTTCTTCCAGAGCAGACCTGATAGTTCAAAACCGACCAAACGATCTAAAATACGACGTGCTTGCTGTGCATCGACCAAGTTCAGGTCGACGGTTCGTGGTGTCTGAATGGCTTTCCTGACAGCTGGCGCAGTGATTTCTCGAAAAACAATCCGCTTCGTCGAATGCTCATCTAGACCCAACACTTTACACAAGTGCCAAGAGATGGCTTCTCCTTCGCGGTCTTCATCCGTCGCCAACCAAACATCGTCTACTTTTTTGACCCAACTTTTCAATTCGCTGACCACTTTTTTCTTATCGGGTGTGACGACATAGTGCGGCTGGAAGTCATTTTGGACGTCTACTCCCTTCTTATCCAAATCGCGGACGTGTCCGAAACTCGACTTGACGGTGAAGTCTTTGCCCAGTATTTTTTCGATGGTTTTCGCTTTGGCAGGCGACTCTACTATTAATAAATTCTTTGACATATGGTATCGTTATCTATGGGGAAATCGTTGCCTTTTCCCTTGTTCATTGGTATTCTAAATAAAATGTCTTGGCTAACTGCTAGTCTGAAGATATGTGTATAGGTATAAAACCTTCACATCGACTGCCCACTGTTTCGAGGAGCGCAAAGTAACGCGAAATTATTGAAACAATAGAAAAGTCAACTTACGGTGAGCGTAAAATGCTTCATCAAAGTGTAAGCAAATACGCATATTTGTAGCTTCTTATTGTCTGTACTCCTTATTAGTAAAACTCGTAAAGTGATGGAAGGTTTTGTCCGCAGTCTGTTGTCTTACGGAAAAGCGATCCAATTGATCGTCCGTTTTCGGCTGTTTCGATACTTGCTGATTCCAGGATTGATTAGCCTGATATTGGGTGTATTCGTCTTCTGGAGTGTTTGGCAATTCTCAGGTAACGTAGGTACGTGGATCAGTAGTTGGTACGATGGGAGAGGGGAGTCAGTATTGGATGTAGCGAGTACCATTCTGAGTGCTGCCGTTGTATTGGTGGCTAGTTTCTTTCTCTTCAAATATATTGTTCTGCTCGTTCTCTCTCCTTTTTTGAGTGTACTATCGGCACGGGTAGAAGCAAAATTGCGTCCGACTACGAAAACAAATAGTTTTTCGGCTGGACAATTGGTGCGCGATTTGCAGCGAGGTCTGCGTTTGTCGCTTCGCTTTGTGATTCGTGAGTTGTTATTGACGGTAATTATCCTAGCAGTAGCTGTGTTGCTACCTGTTCTAAGTCCGTTGACTGCTGCCTTACTTTTTCTCGTCCAATCTTATTTTGCTGGAGCTGGCAATTTGGATTTCGCGATGGAGCGACATTTTAGCTATTCAGAAAGTCTATCGTTCATCCGACAACATCGGGGAACAGCTTTGGGAAATGGGGTGGTTTTTATTGCACTGTTTTTGACTGGAATTGGCTTTTTGATTGCGCCAACTTTGGCGACGATTGCTGGAACGGTGGAGGTGGTGAGGTTGAC
>CAYLPW010000147.1:9566-12493 GCA_964385665.1 uncultured Saprospiraceae bacterium | reverse complement strand
GACGACTACCCTTTTTATTGTCAAAATTAGTCTGAGTTCAATAATAAACCCGCCTACCTATACAGTTAGGTAAACCTGACCGTCGGGCAGGTTTACATTTTTTAGTGTTCGGCTTTACTCAAAGTATCTATTTTCTTCGGCATATCTACTTTGAGCAAAGCCGAACAATGTAAATTTGATTATTTCACGTTGCTTCGCCTTCTCCGTCAAATTATTCCTACTTTTGCGGCGCAAATAAAACCGTAAAATAATGGATACTTCTTTCCTACAAATACTAGGACTACAAGCAGAAAACGCTGGCACGAGCACTGGTCTCCAAAGCAGCAATTCTGGCAATTATATTGAATCGTACTCCCCCGTCGACGGGAAATTGATTGGTAAGGTCAGCACAACTTCCAAAGATGAATACGAACACGTCATCACGGCGACGCAAGAAGCGTACAAAAAGTGGCGACAGATTCCAGCTCCGCTACGTGGAGAAGTCGTCCGTCAGTATGGCGAAGCCTTGCGCGAACACAAGGACGCGCTGGGTAGATTGGTGAGTTATGAAATGGGCAAAAGCTTGCAAGAAGGCTTCGGCGAGGTGCAAGAAATGATTGACATTTGTGACTTTGCTGTTGGCTTGTCCCGGCAATTGTATGGTCTGACGATGCACTCGGAGCGTCCGCGTCACCGAATGTATGAGCAGTGGCATCCGCTAGGCACAGTTGGCATCATTAGCGCGTTCAATTTTCCAGTAGCGGTTTGGTCATGGAATGCGATGATTGCGTTGGTTTGTGGGGATGTGTTGGTTTGGAAACCTTCCGAAAAAACGCCTTTGTGTGGGGTCGCTTGTCAAAATATTTTTCAAGATGTCTTGAAAGCAAATGACGTTCCTGAAGGCGTGAGTTGTTTGATTAATGGCGATGTGGAAGTTGGAAAATGGTTAACGAACGATAAACGAGTACCGTTGATTTCAGCAACAGGAAGTACTCGAATGGGACGAGCCGTGGGGCAAGATGTAGCTGCGCGTTTAGGAAAAGTCTTGTTGGAATTGGGGGGCAATAACGCGATTATCATTACGCCGAGTGCGGATATGAATGTCGTCTTGACAGGTGCAGTCTTTGGAGCAGTTGGGACAGCAGGGCAACGTTGTACGAGTACGCGCCGATTGATTGTTCATGAATCCATTTACGATAAAGTACGCGATAATTTGGTGAGTGCCTATGGGCAGTTACGTATCGGCAATCCATTGGATCAAAACAACCATGTCGGTCCATTGATCGACAAAGATGCAGTTGAAATGTACTCCAATGCGATTGAGAAAATCAAGGCGCAAGGCGGTAATTTCATCGTCGAAGGCGAAGTGCTAGATATGGAAAGTGGCTGTTATGTGCGTCCTTGTATTGCAGAAGTTTCTACAGATACACCAATGGCAAAACATGAAACGTTCGCGCCTATTTTATACCTGATGAAATACAGCGATTTGGACGAAGCGATTGCCATTCAAAACGATGTACCACAAGGGTTGTCTTCGGCAATTATGACGCTAAATTTGAGAGAGGCGGAGCATTTCTTGTCCAACAACGGTTCTGATTGTGGTATTGCGAATGTGAATATTGGGACGAGTGGCGCGGAAATTGGTGGCGCGTTTGGTGGCGAAAAAGAAACGGGCGGCGGTCGTGAAAGTGGCTCTGATTCTTGGAAAGCCTATATGCGTCGGCAGACGAATACGATTAATTATAGTGAGGAAGTGCCGTTGGCGCAAGGGATTAAGTTTGATTTTTAGGAACTGTTTATATTTGAAACATATAAGTCATATAAGATCATGTAAGCTACGTAAGTGTTTAACGTTCGGAGCTTTATAGTCAATGATCTTTGTTTAACTGCAAAAATGTAGTATTTAGACTAGAAGTTGTCCAGCAATAGGAAATCGTGGGACAACAAAAACTTTCAATCTCTACCAACTGTATTGACTACTGAAAAACACATTTATTTAATTAAGTAACTGAAAGTTACGTTAGGCATGGAATTGATTAAAATTTGTGCTGCTTCTATTGTTATTAAGCTTTCTGCTGAATAAGCCAATAGCTAACAGCCAATTGCCAAAAACCGTAACGCAGTTACAAAAACAAAGTCTTATGTATCCAACTGATATTGTGATGCCAATGGCAAAGGACTTGACCGATCATGGCTTTGAACCATTGACAACGGTACAAGAGGTAGAAAATGTCATGCAGGACACAGAAGGTACGGCACTAGTCGTCGTCAATTCTGTTTGTGGTTGTGCAGCAGCCAATGCACGTCCTGGCGCAAAAATGTCGTTACAAAACGATAAATTGCCTGACAATTTATACACTGTTTTTGCAGGAGTAGACCGCGAAGCCACAGCGAAAGCACGTGAATACTTGTTGCCGTATCCTCCATCCTCGCCTTCTATTGCATTGTTTAAAAATGGAGAATTAGTGCATTTTATTGAGCGGTTGAACATCGAAGGACGTTCAGCACAAGTCATTGCTGCCAATCTGAAAATGGCATACGACAAATACTGTTAATAAAACAATAAAACAGGCAATACATATAACATTAAAATAGTTTGTAATGTGTATTGTCTGTTATCTCAACTCCCTATCAAACCAAACGTTAGATCCGATACTTACCTATTGGACTTTTTACGGCATAGCATTATTCGAATTACGAATGAGTAAATTACGAATTACGCATTTTGCAAGTGCTTTTACTTTCCACTTTATGCTTGAGTTATTTTGAGTCTATTGTGTTTATTAACAGCATCAGCGATAAGTTAAGCGTAATTTAAAAATCGTAATTCGTAATTCACTAAAACTGCTTTTGCCCAAAAACACGATTTTTACTAGTTAGACCTTCTGTTAAAGGAAGGCGTATTGAAACACATAGCTATTGCCGTAGGAAAGTCAATCTTTCTTGCT
>CAYLPW010000147.1:0-9466 GCA_964385665.1 uncultured Saprospiraceae bacterium | reverse complement strand
CTACACAAAAACTTGGACTCGAAAATAGTCACAAAGCTACTTTGAAGCTACCTGAAGTACTGTAACTGCCCCAAACGGTTATAGCACTCCGAGTAGGCTATCTACTGCCGTTATACACTATTGATTGAAGTGGAGATCGCTGCATCTCTGATTGATTAATGCCTTATTTAGCTGCTTGCTTTTTAAATTTTCAGTTCATCTATCTGTATAGAATGCTTTCGTTTTAGTATGCTGTCCCTTTTCTCAGAAGGAGTAGACACAAAGCGAGCTGTTGATGGCAAAAATTTACACTTCTACCCAAGCCGAGCAACTACTTCGACAAGGAAAGACGAAGGAAGCAATTGATCTATTGCTAGACTATCTGGAGCGCGATTCGGATACTTCTCCACAGTTGTATAAAGAATTAATTCAACTTAAAGCTCGCTATTTACGTGCGCAACGACAGCGTAGTATGGGTATCATCACCGCCAAACGGGAAGCCACGATTCTGAAAGATATTCAGTATGATATCCGCATTTTTTTAGATTGGTTTAGTGGTCGTTCACCGATGCGCAGTAAGTCGTGGTGGCTAAAAGTACCAACCTCTGTTTACGCTTTAGCAGTATTAGGGGTGTTATTGTTGACTGGATTGACTTGGCAAGTGACTCGACATCAAGTGCAGCAGAAAGCAAATGCACATTGTCCAGCATTCGATGAAAATGCTAGCTTCAATATCTTACTGTTGCCCTTTGCCGAAGAAGAAACGCGCTTGAGTTTAGCCGAACAGGCGGAACTACAAACTCATTTGAATTTATACATTGATAGTATGAACTTAGCTATTGATGCTGGTTGGTCGACCTTACTTCCTAATGCGGAACGCTACCCAACCAATCTAGAAGAAGCTAGTCAAGTCGCTTCCGACTGTGGTGTCGATATGATTGTTTGGTTACAAAATGATCGGATGCACTACCAATTGCAACAGGACAATTCTAATTTTGAGTTTTATGAATTGTATCCAGGTATGGGCGACGAGCTACTGTCTCGACCTACTACTATTCCTGTACCAGTATATGGTTCGTTTGCACCTAATCAGCTAGATCAAGTCCTCAATTTTCTATTAGGAACGGCTGCCAATCAGATCGCTGACTATTCTTCTGCGGCACAACTACTGCGCACCTCACTTCAAGATTCTACCAATCAAGATATTATCATCTTAAAATACCTACAATTGGCTGATAGTGAGATGGAAGTCGATAACTACGCCAAAGCGATTGAAGCGTATGATTTGCTGTTGGACTTTTATCCAAACAATGAAGTTTTCCAGATGAATCGAGCCGTTTTGGCGTTGCAAAGCAATCGTTTTGAGCAAGCATTGATGGACTTAGATACGCTATTAACTTTCAATCAAAATGAACTGTATGCACTGTACACGAAGGGACGCGCCTTCGCCAAAATGATGCAACTGAATGAAGCAGAATACTATTTGAATCAATTGGACAGTATTGTAAATTCAGATTCTACGGCTCAATATATTACGTTCAAGGAAGAAATCTTAGACAAAACGCTAAGTGATATTGCCAAGAAAAAATATGAAACGCAAAAAAGCTTGCGCCTCAATCGGCAGACGCTGCGAGAGGATGAAAACATTTCCGGTCTACGCAATGAAGTCTTGCAGTTGATGTTGCAATTAGGCGAAGATCAGAAGGCGTTGGACTGGATTGATAGCGTGCCTATGTTTAATAATAGTACGCTGGAAGCTATCGAATATCGCTTATTGACGCTTAAAATGACTGGTCAGGAAGATTTGCTGCTAGCCTGGCAAGAATGGATTAAGGGAAATAGTAAACTACTGGAGGCGAAGGTGATTCAGGTGAATTTATAAGAAGTCACCCCGTGAATTTTAGACTCGGAGATAGCAATGGGTGTCAATCGCTGATTTCAAGCTCAATATTCACAGGGTGACTACTATCAACAATCATTTACAACTGCGCCTCATACGCCTCAATCGCTTCTCGCTTACTCAACAAATAATCAATATCATCATACCCATTCAACAAACACTCCTTTTTATAGGCATTGATGTCAAAAATAGTCTGCTCGCCTGTGGCATCAATCGTAAACGTCTGTGCTTCTAAATCGACGGTAAAAGTCGTATTGGCATCACCCTCAATAGCTGCAAAAATGCGTTCTAAAAAATCGTCAGATACGGTTACAGGAAGCAACCCATTATTGAGCGCATTATTCTTAAAAATATCCGCAAAAAAACTGCTGACGACGACCTTGAACCCATAGTCATGGACTGCCCAAGCAGCGTGTTCCCGACTAGATCCACAGCCAAAATTTTTGCCGCCCACTAGAATTTGTCCTTGATACAATGGATTGTTCAAGACAAAATGATCAATCGGCTGTCCGTCCTTATCGAATCGCCAATCTCGAAACAGATTTTCGCCGAAACCCTCTCGCGTCGTCGCTTTCAAGAAACGGGCTGGGATAATCTGATCGGTATCGACATTCTCGATGGGTAAGGGAACGGCAGTACTTTTGACGGTGTGGAATGCTTGAACTGACATATTGTATATGGATAATGGATGATGAAGTGAAGAATGAAAGATGAGGACAGCAACACTGGCAGCAAGTAAGGGTGATTCAAGAATCACCCACCACCACAGCACGCGGATCGACAATCCTACCAGCCACAGCCACCGCAGCCGCCGTCAATGGACTCGCCAATAAGGTACGCGAACCTGGCCCTTGTCGCCCTTCAAAATTGCGATTGGAAGTAGAAACCGCATATTTGCCCGCTGGCACTTTATCTTCGTTCATGGCTAGGCAAGCCGAACAACCTGGCTGCCGCATTTGAAAACCTGCAGCTTCCAACGTGTCAACAATACCTTCCTCATAAGCTTGCTGCTCTACCTGCTTCGAGCCTGGCACAATCCACGCCGTGATATTCGGTGCTTTTTGCTTGCCTTTCACGTACTGCGCCACTTCTCGTAAGTCCTCAATGCGCCCATTGGTACAGCTACCAACAAATACATAATCAATGGCTTTTCCCAATAGCGCGTCGCCAGCCGTAAAGCCCATGTAATCCAACGATTTTTTGTAGCTGAATTGCTCACTAATGTCTATCGCGTCCATTGCTGGAATGTGGTTAGTAATCCCAATACCCATTCCAGGATTTGTACCATAAGTGATCATCGGTTCTATATGAGCAGCATCAAACACTAATTCTTTATCGAAAACAGCATCCTCATCTGAATAGAGTTGCTGCCATTTTTCGAGAGCTATATTCCAATCATCTCCTTTTGGCGCATATTCTCGTCCTTTGAGGTACTCAAACGTCGTTTCATCTGGCGCGATCAAGCCACCACGCGCACCCATTTCGATACTCATATTGCAGACCGTCATTCTGCCTTCCATGCTCATGTTGCGGAACACGCTACCTGCATATTCTACAAAATAGCCAGTCGCGCCACTCGCTGAAATTTGACTGATGATGTATAAAATGACATCTTTCGCTCGAACGCCACCTTGCAATTCGCCTTCCACACGAATCCGCATTCGTTTTGGCTTCGGCTGCAAAATACATTGCGTCGCAAACACCATTTCTACTTCACTTGTCCCAATGCCAAATGCGACACTACCAAATGCGCCATGCGTGGAGGTATGACTATCGCCACAAACAATGGTCATGCCAGGCTGTGTCAGTCCTAATTGCGGTCCAATGACATGTACAATGCCTTGATAAGGATGATTCAATCCATACAACTCAATGCCATGTTTTGCACAATTGACGGTGAGTTGATTGACTTGATCGCGTGAAAGGTCATCGCTTATAGGTAAGTGCTGATTGATCGTGGGTACGTTATGATCGGCAGTGGCGACTGTATTTTGAGGACGAAATACGCTCAGTCCTCTTTTCTCCAACCCATTGAACGCCTGCGGAGAAGTCACTTCATGAATAAAATGTCGGTCTATATATAAAACGGTTGGTCCATCTGGAATTTCGGAGACGGCATGTGCTGCCCAAATCTTGTCGAATAGTGTTTGTCCTGCCACGTTGTCGAACGTTTTGCTATGAAATGATAAAGGATAGTAAAAGTACAAGTTCTAGCGAATTTGTAGAATGGAAAACGATAGTGAAAATTGGGTTTTTACAACATCAGCATATGAAAAATAGGCTTTAATCTGGTTGCTCTCTTCAGATACGAGCTATACTAATTCACCCCATTATATAGCCTGTCTAATAGCTGCTCTAAGTTCCAAAAGTTCTTTCGTGAAGATGAAACGGTCAAACCCTTTTGCTTGCATACCTTTTATAAACTTCTTATCCCCTGTCCAAATTTTTTTATCGTAGTATTGACTATATGCCACAAAAGCAATATCATCTTCATCTACGTCTCTGACTAATTTTGCTGAAGCATACCAAACCTCAAATGGAATGATTTGATCCGATAAAAAAGTAAGTCGAGAGAAAATAAGCTGTTTCAATTGTTCAAATTCAACAGTATTCAGCTTCGCAAACGTTTTAATTTCCTCTTTATGATTATCAATCTCTTCTTTCAGGTATTCAGGCGCGTAATACTCAAATACATCACTTGAGTTTAGAAGCAAATCTCCAATATTACCTTCTAGGTTCAGAAAAGTGCTAAAAATGATATTACTATCCACAACATAAACGTTCATTCGCCTAAAATTCTGCCCTTATTCTTTGCCCACCAATTTGAGTTGGCGGATTGGCTGAGTCGTTCAACGTCTTCGTAAGTTGCCGTACTTTTGCTCACCAACTGACGGTACTGTATGTATTCAATCAATCCTTGCAATATTTTTGGATCGAAGGCTACTTTGTCGTCGGAAATCCGAATCAAAATTTCATTATTTTGTCTTTCTATAGTCATAGTAGCTATACTTTAAACTAAACACCAATAAGGTTGAAGCTATCACTTATTCAGTCAAATCAAAACACGAATATTAGAAAGAAAGTTGTTTACCTCCTTTTTAGCTGAAGTGGTTAGCACAATGAAGTGCTAACGTTTTTTATGCTTTCTCAAACTCAAACCCAGGCATTTGCACCCCTTGCACCATCCACTCTTCCCCTTCAAACTCCAGCTGACAAATTCCCGTCCCTTCGTATTCTTCGGTTTCGCCATTGCGTTTACCTTCCCACGCAATCCCAAAAACGAAATACATAAAGCCTTCGTGATACTTCATTTCCAGTTGCTGAAAAGCAAGTGGCACTAGCTCATCGTATTGCGCTCGAAATTGCTGAATGCACGCCAACGCCTCTTCTTTCGTCATCGCTTCTTGCTGACTTCTACAAGTCTCGCTTAAAAATTCAAATTCAAAAGGTCTTTCTAGATTGAGCAGTCGCAGCAAAAAATCTTCGACATGTTCTTCTACAAACTCAGGTCCGTCGTGTCGAAATTCGCTGTAAATAAAACCGTGAATCATGCCTTCAATCTGAACATTCATCATTTGATGTTGGAAAAGATCGTGGGTCAGAAAGCGATAGTACCCAATGGGCGCAAGGTGTTCGGGACGATCTATCGTCACTCCTTTTTCCTCCAATAGTGCTAGAATTCGCTCAATTTCTTTTTCTGCATCTTCCACTTTTTCTACTGGTACGTAATCTGGCGAACCAATAAATTCATAGACAGAAATGGTATCGCCTTTCGCGTACTCTTGCTCGAATCTGGCAACATTTTCTAAAAATGCCTTCTCCATTTCTGGCGGCAGATCATCGGACACAAAAAACTCTTTCGCACCATGATTGATCTCTAAATTGATTTTGGAGAGTTCGTTTTCTAGGCGGAGTTGGTCGTCTTGGTTTTGATTTTTGTCTGGCATAGTTGTTTGTATTTTCAGAAAGAAAAGGAACTTTATGAATTTTTCAAAATGTTCAGCGCATCTTCCAATCCCATATCAGCTAAATCCATCTGTTCCTTATCTTGTTGAGCGCGTTTGAAAGATTCGATGTATTCGGTTCGTTTGAGTTCTTTCAAGTAATATTGAATGGCACGTTCGATGAGTTCGTCTTTAGGCACACCTAATTGTTGAGCGTAATGATTCAACTCATTTATCAACTCCTCTGATAGACTAAATAAATAGGGTGCTTTCATCGTTAAAAATTTTTATATACTACATAAACATAGTGAAAGTTCAATAATTATCTAGACACTAAGCGGACTTGTAAACCTGACCTCCCGCAGGAGATAATTTTTTGTTTAAAGGATACTTCATGTTCGTCGAAAACAAAAACTCCCACTCCTCCTCCACCTCCAAAGGTTGCTCACTTTCCAAATCAAAATTCACCGCAAAAACAAACTCCTTCACCTGCCAAACAATCACCTTCGATTCCCCGTCAGGAGCTTTCAACCAAACCACTTCTTGTCCGTAAATTTCAGGCAAGAGCGTTTCGGCAAACATCCGCAATCGAGTCAATTGATTAAACAATTTTCCATTTTTTCCCCAACGATAATCGCCTTTCGTCGCTTTCGCCCCTTCTGAAATTTTAAAAACAAATAATTTGGTATAATATTCATTCGAAAACGGTTCAGGATGTGGGTCGCGCAATTCAAAACCTAAGCCCATATAACTTGGCATGTCGGTCAGAAACAGACCACAAAATAGACGTAGCGCATTGCCTTTGAGATAAAACTCGTCGAAACGGGGATCATCTTTGTCCGCTGTCATAATGGTGAAATTGGGAGCTAAATCAGTCGTTTCTAAAATACTTCGATAACGTGCAAACTCGCTCAAAAAACGATCCGAACCGACGACCATAGACTGCAAATCACCTAGTGTGCTGTCGGCATCTGATTGTAGCAAATGCTTGACTTCATCGCCGTAGCCCATTTCGTTCGGAGGAGCTAGAAACGTCTCGGCGAAGTAGGCAAAATACGGGGCATAGTTGCCAATATATTGCTTAATCGCTTTGTGAATATCGTAGAAATCACCGACTTGCTCTGGCACACCTTCCGCGCGCATTTGAACGTGTGACATATCGCCGCGCATGAAGTCAAAATTATAGTAACGCTGAATTTGCGCATATTTTTCGCAGACGTATTGCCAAATTTCGATGCGTGGCTGCTCAAAGTCGATTTGCCATTGCTGATTATCGTTGAGTCGGTCATAGAGTTTGTAGCGCGTCAGAGGGCCGAACACACGCGACATATTTTCAGGTTTCGTGATGCGATAGTCGCGCCACACACGTCCAGCTTCATCAATGGTTTTGGCTTCAGGATCAGGATCGACTTCTAGTCCGCGATAAGGTGGTGCCATCGTCGCTGGCACTGGCTCGTAACCCAAATTATACAAATGAGTGATGAGTTGGTCGCGTCGTTGCAGTCGTCCGTTATAGTCTTGTTTTTCGCCAAATAGCACGCGCAAACGTAAGTTTTCTGGAAAATCTCGACTAAAGAAGAGTTCTTTCTCTATGGGAAATCCCTGATCGGTCGCGCCGCCATTTTGTTTTAGATAAGCTAGAATTTCCTCTTGTACCGCTTCGTGTAGATTGGCTTCATGATTGGTAATTGCTAGTCCTTTTCGTTGCAACCATTCAAAATATTGTGGATTGGCAAGTACAATTTCGGAATATCGATCCGTGTGTGGAATAACATCCATACCGACGATGCGACCTGTGGCGTGCAGCAGGTTAATGACGACTTTCAGTTGCTTTTCCACTGTATTCAAAGCAGGAATCATTTGTGCTAAACTCGCATCGAAGAACTCTGGATTGATGTTCCAACTGCTCATTCCGTACAAGCTCGCTACTACACCTGGTTCCCATATTGGCAAGATATGTACCGACTGTTGTGAGGCTGGAACAGTCAGCATATATTTTAGAATGTTCCAAAAACTCCCAATCGTTCGGACATTGATACCGACCATATTGGTTTGTTTGATCCAATGAGTCGCGGCTTGTCGAACAAGTGGACTCGGTATCGTTCGGTCGACTTGAATCGCTTCAAAGAAAGTATCACCCAATCGCTTTCTGTATATATCTAGTACTTGTGAAGTGGTCAAGGTCATCGCCATGGAGGGCATCAGTCCATACAAATAAGAGCGTTCATGGCGAAGGAAAGCGTTGGTTTCTTGCTGGAAGTTGAGTCGCCAATAGCGTTCAAAGTCGGTGTATGTTATTGGTGTAGATTGTTGCATATTAAGAAGTAGATGAGCATCAGAGGAGCAAATAAACAAAAAAGCCCTGCTCCAAAAAAGAAGCAAGGCTTTTGTATTAGTTAAAGAGGAGAGAAAAACTACTCTTTCCCACCTTTCACTGAATCTTGAAATTCTTGTAACTCATCCCATTTCCCAGCGGCTGCCATAGCAGCTTGTTTTGCCCAAGAACCAGGATTGTGCATACGGTAGCGGCTACCTGCGTTGTCCAATACTTCTTGTAGCTTTTCTAGCGTCGCTTCCGACAAATCTTGGAACGAGTGAATACCTGCGTCATTGAGCAGACTCGCAATTTTAGGCCCGATACCCTCTACTTTCGTTAGGTTATCCTTTACGACCTCCTTCACATCATCGACTACTTCTTCTGCTTTGCCTGTAATAGTATCTACTACATTACCAACAGTATCCGCGACTGTCTCTGCTACATCTACTACGGCATCTTTTGCCGAAGTTGCTAAAGTCGTTGCTGAATCGACTACATCCACTGCTGCTTGCTCCAATGATTTTGGCTCTTCCTGAACCGTTGGTGCAGGTGCTGCTTTTTTCTTTGGCTTCGGTGCTTTTGCCACCATCACATCTTCGCCTTCTGGCAAAATGCTGACAAATACGCGATTGTTGCGTCGGCGCGAGAAAGCTACTTTCCCATCGACTCCTGCATGCAAGGTAAAGTCTTTTCCTAAATAGGTATTTTCACCGGCATGGTATTTCGTACCGCGCTGACGAATGATGATGTTTCCTGCTTTTGCTTGTTGACCTCCGAAGATCTTGACGCCCAGTCGTTTACTTTTACTGTCCCGTCCATTATCCGTACTACCAACTCCTTTCTTATGTGCCATGATTTACACGATTTCTACATTAAATAATAAGAACTTAATCCACGATTAGCTAGCGATGCTGCCAATTTTGATCTTCGTGAATTGCTGACGGTGACCGTTCTTCTTTTTATAGCCTTTGCGACGTTTTTTCTTGAACACGATAACTTTATCTCCTTTTTGGTGACCAACTACAGTCGCGCCAATAGACGCGCCGCCCAATGTAGGCGTACCAATTTGTACGTCATCACCGTTTCCGATGAGGTGTACTTGATCGAAGGAGATGTCGTCGCCTTCCTCCGCCGCTAGCCGGTGGACGAAGATCTCCTGACCTTCCTCAACTTTAAATTGCTGACCGGCAATAGTGACAATTGCAAACATTTGTAAAGATTTTAGACGCTAGATATTAGATATTAGACTCACTCTAAACTTAAAATCGAGTTTCGAGTAAGGTTCTCATCCAACTGCTAACCTGTCATTTATTTATGATTCCTTTT
>CAYLPW010000146.1:0-12498 GCA_964385665.1 uncultured Saprospiraceae bacterium | reverse complement strand
GGTAGTTATACGTATGTCGCTGAATATGAGGAGGTGATTCGGGAGCGTGTGGTGCGGGTGCTGCGGTGACGCTGAAAAAGTTCTCTCGTTGTGAGAAAAAGATATTTTAAGTCAGCCGCTAAAATAAGAGCTTTTTGAACTATTTTCCCGTTCTTTATTGTTCTTCTTAAAAAGATGAAGTATGCAAGCTGCTCAAAGTGGGACGAACCGAGATCTATTTAATAAACTGCTGGAAGAGGCTAAGGCTTTGGGAGAAATAGAATTGCGGGCGTTTATAGGTGCGTTGGTTAATCTATTACACCCGAAAGAACCTGACGAAGAGGAAGATTTGATTCAAAAACTGAAAGACCATCAACCTTCAGAGGCATTTTGGAAAGAGTATAATTTATTGGCAAATCAATCGGATGAAGAATCCCTCACTGATAAAGACCGTGAGCGTTTTCAAACCATGGCAAAAGAGGTGCGCGTATGGGAATTGAAAAGATTGCAAATAGCGGTGGACTTATCCAAAATGTGGGAAACACCCTTAAATAAAACAATGCGTATTATAGAAACGGTTTTAACCTCTCCTGCCGATGTTGAATAGATATATTCCAAAAGCAGAACTTGAGAAATTGGAAATAGCATATAAAGGCTACTGTGAGTATTGCAAACACCTTCAACGATATATGGCATCGCGACATCACAATGAACATATCATTCCAATTTTCCTCAAAGGCAAAAGCGAATTTGAAAATCTCGCTAAATCTTGTGGTTACTGCAACTCGAAAAAAGGCATTCGTGTAAGTGCTCTTGATCCAGTAACTAATGAAATCGTTCCACTTTTTCATCCTCGAAAACAAAAGTGGGATGAGCATTTTCAATGGAGTTAAGATGGATTGACAATAGAAGGTAGAACGCTTACTGGACGCGCTACAGTTGCATTATTAGATATGAACTCACCTGAGACTGTCAACTTGCGTGCACTTCTGCCGAAAAGTGAACATCCGCCGAAGTAAGATTATTCTATTTTGCTGTTTCATTTCAGCAAAATCAACTAAAAATGCTGAATGGAAACAGCATTTTGGAAATTCACTCACACAATACTTAACTTAAAGACCAACTATTATTTTACGAAGGTTGCATTTAGCTATCCTTTCGCAACCTATTTCAGAAGAATAGAAGGAGGTCATCGCAGAAAACGACAACCTCCTACAACGTATTAATTTCTAGGAATCGGCTGCCCCTCAATCCAAGGTGCCCCCAAATCACTCAACTGCTCTTCTAATTTTGGTAGGTGCTCTTCCACAATCGTTTTCAACTGCTCCATCAAATCTGCTAGCCCTGACTGTGCCAGCTCTAGGCTTTGTTGGTGCAAAGCGGTCGGCCCGTACAACGAACGTGTACCTCTGTACGCAAAATAGAATCGGGAAGCCACATCTGGTACGTTCTTCTCCCCTACTTCGTTTTTCGCAGGATTTCCTTCTACTTGCTCCTGAATGTCTAACAGTTTTTGCTCGGTATCATATAGCGAAGCATACAATTCGCTGCCATCTTCAGAGCTACGCATGGCTGCTGTTTGCATGGCGTTGACTTTTTCTAATGCGTGTTCCAACATATAGTTGGCGGCTGCTAGTTGGCTTTGCGTCTGCTCCATTTCTTTCACAAAAGCTAGGTACTCATCATGACTTGCCCCTTCCAACGCGCCTTTTCGCAATGGTTTGACGTTGAATGATTTAGGATCGGTCAGTGTTGTTAGCTGCCCGTTGTCTTCTTTCACAACCTGTACTGAGTACGTACCTGGCACGACCATAAATCCACGATTCCAACGGCTGTTGTTTTCCTGACCTGGACGAATCGGACGCTGCGAATCTTTATGCAAGTCCCAAGCGATACGGTGGAAACCTTTGCCAGTTTTTCCTGCTACTCGACGCACAATGTCGCCCTTGCTATCTTTTACAATCAACCAAATTTTTGTCGCTTCTTCGCGCTCTTCCGCTGCTAAATCTTCCCAGCTCGTGAACGCCAAATCCTCTTCGTTTTTCATGGCTTCTTTCTCCATCTTCTTCCGCTCTGCTTTCGCGGTCGTGTACTTTTCATTCAAGTAGTACGTGAAAATTGCGCCAAAATCTGGATTGTCGGCTACATATTTATTGTCTGCTTGTGAACTGACGATGGATTTTGGATGGTACCAAAGCGCGTCTTTTACGGCAAACAAAGTCGCTTCGTTCTCAAATACTTCATCGTTGATCTCACGCATTGGGCTGTAATCATCTAAGACGAAAAAGCTACGTCCAAAAGAGGCTCCCACTAAATCGTTCTCTCGCTTTTGGATCGCTAAGTCGCGGAAGGAAATTGTTGGTGCGCCTTTTAGTTTGTTCCAATCGCTGCCACCATCTAAGCTAAAGAAAATACCGTATTCCGTCGCCGCAAACAGCAATTCAGGCTTTACGTGATCTTGCACAATTCGCCAAACCAAATGGTTGTCAGGTAAGCCATCGCCAATAGACGTCCAGCTTTTTCCTTTGTTGGTGCTCTTGTACAAGTACGTATTGAAATCGCCCTCTTTGTGATTATCCATTGCGACATAGACCGTATTGGCATCGTGCAAATCAGCTTTGATGTCATTGATGAAAGCGCGCTCTGGTACACCAGGCAAGTCTTTTGCCATGATTTTACGCCAGTTTTTGCCGCCGTCTTCCGTCACTTGAATGATGCCATCATCCGTTCCTGCATAGACAATATTTTCGTCCACAGCGGATTCAGCAATAGAAGTAATCGTATTATAGTTCGACATGGCATAGACATCCCAAGGATTGTCGAAACTCTGTACGCCGCCCATGATCGGGAGTGCCAAACGCTCTTCGTTGCGCGTCAAATCCTCAGAAATAGCTGTCCAGCTGTCACCTCGATTGTCCGAACGCCAAACGCGATAGGACGCAAAATACAAACGTGCTGGATCGTGTGAACTCACCACAATCGGTGCATCCCAATTGTAACGTTCGTGTGGCTCACCTTCGCCAGCTTGTGGTTGAATAGATGTTTGGTCGCCCGTCACGCGATCAATTCGATGCAACCCACCTTGCTGTGTTTCCGCATAGCTAATGTTTGGATTGCCAGGTTCGGTAGCCGATTGGTGACCATCGCCACCCAATGTTTTTTCCCAATCGGCATTGCGAATACCGTGTTCATTGTCGGTGCGAGAAGGGCCAACATGTGAGCCGTTGTCTTGCGTACCACCATAAATGTTATAGAAGGGTTCAGCATCATCGACTGCCACTTTGTAGTATTGCGTAATCGGCATATTATCAATGAATCGCCAGTTCTTTCCATCATCGAAGCTTTCGTAAATACCACCATCCGTTCCAACCAAGATGTAGTCAGGATCGTCGGCACGGAACGCTATCGCGTGATTGTCGGAATGCGTTTTGCGGGTTAAACGATCAAAGTTTTTACCACCATCATTCGACATCAAGATTTGAACATTCATTAAATACAAACGCTCGTCGTGATGTGGAGAAACGAACAATTCTTGATAGTAATGCGGGCCAGTTCCACCTGAAACAGCATCTGACTGCTTCGACCAAGATGCCCCATAATCATCCGAGCGATAAACACCTCCTTTTCGTCTATCCAATTCAATCGCTGCATACACAACGTTAGGTTGCTTTGGATTGACGGCTAAACCAATTTTCCCCATCCGAGAAGTCGGCAAACCACTTTTCAGTTTCGTCCAATTGTCACCGCCATCATCACTTCGGTAGATCGCTGTGCTTGGTCCACCGCCCATGTAGGCAGCTACGGTTCGGTGTCTGTCCCAAGTCGCTGCGTAGAGTCGCATTGGATTTTCAGGATCGATGACAACATCTGTTACGCCTGTCCATTCTTCATCGCCGAGTGTTTTGTTCCAAGTCTTTCCACCGTCTGTTGTTTTGTACAAGCCACGTTCGCCCCCTTTGTTCCATAGTGGTCCTTGCACCGCTACCCAAACCACGTCTGAATTTTCAGGATGTGTAATGATCGTTGAAATATGCTCTGACTTTTTCAAGCCTACATTTTCCCAACTTTGACCACCGTCAATACTCTTATACAAGCCGTCACCAAAGCCAACGTGTCGTCCACCGACATTTTCGCCTGTTCCCACCCAAATAATATTTGGATTGTTCTGATCGATGGCAATGCTACCGATAGAATACGTTGGTTGATCGTCGAATAGTGTTGTCCAAGTCACGCCCGCGTTTTCTGTTTTCCAAACGCCACCTGAACCGACCGCTACATACCAGACATTATCATCTTCTGGATGAATGGCAATATCCGCGATACGACCAGAAGTAAAGGCTGGTCCTACATTGCGCAATTTGAAAGCGGAATAATTAACTTTTTCGTCTTTGTCCTCGGTCTGTGCAAAGCTTGGAAGCGTCCAAACGAGCAATACCAGCAACAAAGCGTTTGCTAGAGAGCATGTTCTCATCTTAACTAAAATTTGTTTTGAAAATAGGAAAGGGAAGATACGGAAAGTTGGGAACTGGGAAAACGATCCGAGTCGATGAGTATGTGAATGCCTAGTTAAAAAGATAAATGATTATCGTATTATTTATCATTAAACTATCACCTACTGCACAGCAATTGATCCGTGAGAGCTTAATACAAATGTAATGAAGGGAATACATAAGCAAGCAAAAGATAAGACGAATACAGAGTTATTTGTCAACATTGACATCACTCTTACTAGGTAGATGATTTATCTTATCGCACACCTCAACAGCTTTTTCTCTCCACCCTTCGTTACCAAAAAACCTTCCAACTGATCGCCGATCTTCACCGCACTCACTCCAGCAGGCGTTCCAGTAAAAATCAAATCGCCCATTTGCAAACGGAAGAATTGAGAAACGTAAACAATAATATCATCAAATGGGAACAGTAGATCTTTCGTAAATCCATGCTGAACGCGCTCGCCGTTTTTATGCAGGTAGAATTCGATATTCTTTTTATCCTCTATTGTACCAATATCAACAAAATCACCAATGACTGCCGAATGATCAAATCCTTTTGCAATCTCCCACGGGTGTCCTTTTTCCTTCAATTCTGACTGCAAGTCACGCGCCGTAAAGTCAATTCCTAAGCCAATCTGCTGATAGTAAGAAGACGCAAATTCAGGCTGTACGTAGCGTCCGTTTTTGACGACTTTCAACACAATCTCTAATTCATGATGAATGTCATTAGAAAACTCAGGATGGTAAAATGGTTTGCCTTCTCGAAGCAGTGCCGACGGTGGTTTCATGAACACCACTGGACGTGATGGCACCGCGTTATTTAATTCCTTAGCGTGATCCGCGTAGTTGCGCCCAATACAGATAATCTTCATTTTATTTAGACATTAGACCTGCCTGACTTTCGTTCACGGCAGGCAGGTGTTAGATGTTAGATATTAGACAGACAATACAGCTCTATATTACGAAGTCGTTTTTAGTCTATAGTCTAATATCTACTGTCTTAGTATTTCACATTCATCAAGCCCACCAAATCCTTCACTTCCTTCAAGGTCTCCTGCGCTCGTTTCCGAATGTCGGCAGAAGAAGTTTTAATCTCACTTTTGACCTCTTTTTTGCGGGCATTCAACTCTGCTCGACGTTCTACAAAACCTTGTGTCAAGTCCACCAAAGCATCCGCTACGCTTTGCTTCAAATCCTTATACATCAGACTACCATTCTCGTAGTCGGTTATCAAGGATTGATGGGCGTCATCTTGTTTCGTCGCTTTTAAAAGTTCAAACAGGTTAGCAACACCAGCACTCATTTCATCGCTTCCGCTTCCAGTATCCGTCACCGCAGCACCGATTTGTTTGCGCACGCGCTTTTCATCCGCAAATAGGCTGATGACGTGTTTCTCACCTGCACTTTTACTCATCTTGCGCGTCGGATCGGCAGGTGATTTGATCTTTGGTGTTTCCGTATGAATCGCTTCTGGCAGAATAAAATATTCTTTTCCTACTTGTTGATTGAAGCGTTGTGCAATGTCACGGGACAACTCCAAATGCTGATCTTGATCCTTGCCCACAGGCACAAAACTGGCACGATAAATCAAAATATCAGCGGCTTGCAATACAGGATAATCTAGCAATCCAGCCGAAATGAACCCATCTTCTCCTTTTGCACTTTTGTCTTTAAACTGCGTCATGCGCGTCAATTGCCCGTATGACGTGAAGTTATTGAAAATCCAGCAGAGTTCGGTATGCTCTGGCACGAGCGACTGAATAAATAAATGATGTGGCTCAATACCGACTGCCAGCAAGTCAAAAATTAAATTCCACGTCTGTGTCCGCAGTTTTTTGACATCGTAAGGCATGGTCATGGCATGGTAGTCGACGACTCCATAAAAGCAACGGTATTTTTCTTGCAGCTCTACCCAGTTACGCACTGCACCAAAGTAGTTGCCTAAATGCATTTGTCCAGTGGGCTGAATACAAGATAAAACGGTTGGTTGCTGTTTCATGATTCTATTTTAAACAATAAGATGTGAGATTATGAGTAGTGATCCCGAAAGCTTTCGGGATGAGACATAAAACTCACGCTACTATCAACAGTCTAGTCAACTGCGGCAATCAGTGAAATTTCGATATTGACGAACTTAGGTAAGTTGGCGACTTCTACGAGTTCGCGTGCTGGAGCGGTATCTTCATTGAAGTATTGTGCATAAACGGCATTGATCTTGCTGTACTGGTGCATATCCGCAACGAAGACGCTACACTTAATTACATTTTCGAGAGTTGTACCTGCTTCGGTCAAAATTGCCAACAGGTTGCGCATCACTTGGTGCGTCTCCGATTCGATATCACTCGTATCTAGCTCACCTGTGACTGGATTAATGGCTATCTGTCCGGACACATATAAAGTGTTGCCATGACGGATGGCTTGATTGTACGGTCCGACTGGTGCTGGCGCGTCGTTGGTTTGAATGATTGTCTTTTTCATAGATGGTTTGAATTACGAATTACGTTTTGTTTGGTGTATGTCCTGAATGCAGCTTTCTTGCACTATTCTTTTGTGTATATCTAGATTCCGCTCTTTAATAAATTACGAACCCGCCTGACCTGTCGGTTTCGTCGGGCAGGTTACGGAGACAACATTTTACCCAAAATTCAGCGAACGATCCTGAATGATAGTTCTTCTGTTTGAAAGAATTAAAAGCTGCTATAGCTAGATTCAGCAATGTGTCGCTGAGTAGCCAATAGCTAAAGGCTAGTAGCCAACAACCAAACCAAGAAAGCTCCACATATAACAAGATATGGGAGCTAGATTTATTCCTGGATTGTTGAGGAAGTTTAGTACTGAATAGAACCTACTCGTCAAAATCCTCTTCCGCAGAGATAAACAACTTACCTCGATAGTACATATTTCCATCATCATCGTAGTAAGCACGGTGGTACAAGTGAGACTCACCAGTAGTGGTACAAGTGCCTACTTGAGGTGGCGTTGCTTTGTAATGTGTTCTACGTTTGCGCTTGCGCTGCTTCGAGATTTTACTCTTAGGATGTGCCATGATTCCTTTATTTTAATCGTGATAAGGCTGACGACCAATCACGTTTATTCCAAATTAGTATTGATATTCTTGAGGGCATCCCAAACAGAAGGCGCATTGCTATCTGCTTCGTCGTCCTCATCTAAAAAATCTTCCAAATCAACGGGGCAGTCTTCGTCTATGTCATCATGTGTCTTTGCCATTGGAATCGCTAGATGAATGTATTCGTAAATAAATTTACTAACGTCCATCGTCTCTGATCCAAGTGGTATATAACTGACTTCTAGATCGTCTTCTAGTTCATCAGAATACTTCACAACCATGTGTTGCTCTTCGTCGATCGGAAACGTCATAGCTTCCAAACAGCGATCGCAAGTCGTGATAACCTTGCCCTGTATATCAAATTGCAACTCGATTAAGCTGCTTCTTTTTTCTAGCTCCAAACGCACGTTCAGCGTTCCTTTCTGCACTAGCGAATCCTCAAAGTGTTGAAAAAAAGCGTCTGTGATCGAAAAATCGTATTCGTACAAACCCTGTTTCAAACTAGCGATTGGGATTACATATTCTATCAAACCCGACATTCTGCCTTTGCATTTTTAAATTAGGGCTGCAAAAGTACTCTTTTTTAGTGAGATAGGCAAATGGAAAGATGAGTTACAATAAAGAATAATTTATCTGACCGCAAGCTGGTTATTTTAAGACTTTTCCAGCTAATGTTGTCCCGCAAATTCCTATTGCTAGGCAACTTTGATAACAGCGACAATTGTCAAGTCCGCAAATAAGAAGCCCCACTAATATCCAAAATCGCGCCAGTCATAAACTCCGTACCGGCAGACGCCAAAAACAACACACCGCGCGCCACTTCTTCCGGACGCGCCACTCGACCTAGCGGACTTTGATGCCGAATATCATCACCCAATAGTCCTTCCAAAATCTCTTTCGACAAATCCGTTTCGACAAAACCAGGCGCGACAATACCCACAAAAATATTGTATTTTGCTACGGCTTGCGCCAACGACTGACTCATGGCGTTCATGCCAGCTTTGCTCGCTCCATAAGCTGGTTGATTTGGTTCACCGCGAAAAGCACCACGCGAAGAAACATTGACGATACGTCCGCCACCGTTTGGAATCATTTTTTGAACGGCACAAAAGGTCACATTCGACGCGCCAATCAAATTAATATTAATCGCTTCCTTCCAAGCCTGCTGCCACTGCTGATAAGTACAATTGTCGATGGGGTGTTCGGTATGCACACCAGCATTGTTGATGAGAATATCGAGCTGCCCAAATTCGCCGACGACTTCGTTGACTAAATGCTGTGCTGCTGCTGCATTGGAGATGTCTGCTTTAATGGCAATATGCCCTGTGCCAGGTAGTTCGTTGATCGTTTGAGAAGCAGCCTGACTGTTACTAACTGATGTTACGCACTCAAGTGTTTTGCGTTGAGAGCTGCAAGTTCTTTGAAAGCTGCTTTATTGGTAGCGAGGTAGATTTTAGATTTCAGACAGAAGATAACTTGGAAACCTGATGAGACTTATTACGAACTGATTTCTAAATTTGAATTTAGTGGCGGTGGCGAGCAGTACGCTTACATCAAATTTAGATTTCATGATAGAAGTATCAAAAATCCTCCCGCAGGCATTTATTTTCTTAAAAAGAAAGGAAGTAGATGGTTCTATACACAAGATACTTATTCCAACGAATTACAATTTGTTTTTTTAGTCTTTCAGCCAGAAGTATTACAAAAAGCTCTAAAACTAGAAAAAAGCGGTGATCCTACTTTAGACAACTTCATTGACAGAATCAGTAATAAAGGAGTGGTAGATTTAGAAAAACTTAGGCAGGAAACTATGGAACTGTACGAAGCGACCAAGAGTGGGAAAAGTGGAGTGGATTATGATTATTTTTTTGAACCTCTAAACTATTAAACCATGAGATTACTATTTTATATTTTTCTGATAATCTTGGTAAATTGCTCAAAAGGATTGAGTCAAGATATTGATTATGAAAAATTCAAAGGAGATGCAGTACTTGTAAATATAGATATAGAAGGTGTATATAGCTTTAAATGGTGGAATATGCCAGATATTAGTGAGGAGAAAAAAGATAGGAATAAAACTACAATAAATAGATTTGAAAATTCAGACTATGTACCTGGAGCAACTCCATTGCTGACAAAATTATATCATGCGAAAACTAAGAAAGACCTTTTAGACTATATCACGGATAAGCGACTCTTAAAGCAATTTAAACTGAAGAAAGCCAAGGATTATACTAAGAATTACTATATGTATGAATACCAATTAATAGTTCCAAGTTCTCAGGGAAAGGTAGTTATTCTCAAATATAGCGAATATAAGAATGGGCGAAAAATAGGAGAATACACGTCACAGGTGGGGAAAAATGCAAATGAGTATAAAGGGTACAAAGCAGTTTATTTAGAAGAGCTAGAAGATATTGAATATATCGTTGCCTCATTGAACGGAGCTTCTTTTCAAGCCATCTATCAGCGATCAACATCAGACGACGAAGACATCAACCGCCTACGTCAAAAAGTCCGCACCCCGAAACCCGACAACCGACTGAACCTAACGACCCTAGCTGCAGTGCTGAAAGAAGTTGAACAAAACGATCCACAGCTTTGGAAGAAGCTGACCAAATAGCCATTTATTACTACTTTAGTGGCATCCAAACAAAACGAACACATGCAAACCTACCAATCAGACATCCTCATCGTCGGGGCGGGACTATCAGGCATCGTGACCGCACTCGAACTACTAGACACTGGCAAAAGCATTACGATTATTGATCGGGATGTAGAAGCGAATGTGGGTGGACTGGCGCGTTGGGCGTTCGGAGGCATGTTTTTTGTGAATAGCAAACATCAGCGACGCGCTGGCATTAAGGATTCGATTGATTTGGCGATGCAAGACTGGTGGTCGTTTGCGGAGTTTGAAGAGGATGAGTATTGGGGACAAAAGTGGGCGGAACAGTACATTCATTTATGTACGCCGCATAGCTACGATTGGTTGAAAAATAAAGGTTTGGGCTTCTTTCCAGTTCTCAATTGGGTGGAGCGCGGACTCTTTCAGCCTGGCAATTCCGTACCGCGTTTTCACATGGTGCTCGGCACAGGTTGGGAGCTGATGAAAGTGCTGACACAACAACTAAAAGCACATCCCAAAGCTGGCAATATTCAATTTCACTTTGAGCATCGAGTGCAAGAATTGATACAGGAAAGCGGAACAATTCGAGGTGCACGTGGACGATTAGAAAATAGCGATCAGGAGTTTGAAGCTAAAGCTGACATCGTAGTCGTTGCCACGGGCGGTATCAATGGAAGTGTGGAAAAGGTAAAAGCAAATTGGGCGAAAGACATGGGCACACCACCCAAACGCCTTCTAAATGGCGCACATAAATACGCGCTTGGCGACTTGCATGAAGCGACCGAGCAAGCAGGCGGCAACGTCGTCAATTTGGACAAACAGTGGAACTACGCGGCTGGTATTGCGCACTATGCACCGCGCAAAAAAGATCATGGACTGAGCTTAGTGCCTTGTAAATCAGCACTTTGGCTCAACTACGAAGGTCGCCGTCTCGGACCAATGCCCCTCATCACTGCTTACGATACGCGCTATCTCGTGCAGCGGATTTGTCAAGAACCTGTGCGCTACTCGTGGCAGATTTTGAATTGGAAGATTGCGAAAAAGGAGTTTGCCATTTCAGGATCAGAGCATAACGAATTGATGCGCGATAAGAAGCTGGTGCAGTTTGTTTTGAAAACGGCATTGATCGGTGGTGGCAAGTTGATGCAAAAAATCATCGACAACTGTGAGGATGTGGTGGTTGGCAATTCGCTGCCAGAATTAGTGGATCGAATGAATGCGATGGAAGGACAACCCACCGTCAAACTGCGATATGTCGAAGAAGCCATCGCGCCTTACGATGCGCAGATTGAACGGGGACAAAACTACCACAACGACGAACAACTCAGACGTATCGCGCACGCTCGACAGTATCGTGGTGACCGAGTCCGCACCTGTAAGTTTCAGAAGATTTTGGATGAAAAAGCGATGCCGTTGATTGCGATTCGTACGCATGTCTTATCACGCAAAAGTTTGGGCGGCATTCAAACCAATTTGAAGAGTCAAGTCCTCCAGCCTAGCAGCGATGCCGAACGGCAAACCGCTTTTGAGAATCTCTACGCCGTAGGCGAAGCAGCAGGTTTTGGCGGTGGTGGTATGCACGGCAAACGCTCGCTGGAAGGAACGTTTTTGGGGGGCTGTGTGGTAAGTGCGCGCGTGGCAGCGGCGGCAATTCGAGGAGAGGTTTTAGAGTAGAGGTGTTGAATTGACCCTTGCTCTTTTGTGTTTTATATCGTTATGCTTATCCCACAAAATACCGTAATAAGAAAAATCATGCAAGATCTACTATTTGAATTCATATCGAAATACATTCCGCTCACCGAAGACGAAAAGAATGCCATTGTTGATTTGGATATTTTTCACGCGGTAAAGAAGGGAACAATCTTATTGAAAGAAGGGCAACGATCTAACGATGGCTTTTTTGTTCTAAAGGGCTGTATTAGAACGTATTATATCGTAGATGGAGAGGAAAAAACAACTGCCTTTTACACAGAAATGGAAGGTTTGACGCCTAACTGCGTGAGTAGTGGATTGCCTTCGGACTACTTTGTAAGCTGTGTAGAAGATACGGTGATGACCATCGCCAATCCTGATATGGAAGTGGAAATATTCAGCAAATTTCCTAAATTCGAGACGATGTGCCGCCTCCTTTCTGATGAATTAATCGCCCAGCAACAAATGAACTTCGATGCATTTAAGATCTCTTCTCCTGAAGAACGGTATATGAATTTGTTAGAAAAAAGACCAGACCTCATACAGCGCGTTCCACAATATCAATTGGCGAGTTTTTTAGGTATCAAACCACAATCACTCAGTAGATTGAAAGCAAGAATTTTCGAAAAGAGTAGGCGTTG
>CAYLPW010000145.1:0-12535 GCA_964385665.1 uncultured Saprospiraceae bacterium | reverse complement strand
ACAAATCATAATAATAGCCCTCATTTGCCAACAAATCATGGTGATCACCCTCTTCTACAATGCGCCCTTCGTCCAAGACAATAATCTTGTCAAATTCTAGCAGGCTATAAATACGGTGCGTGATGATAATGACCGTTTTGTCCGCTAAAGCTTCTTCGAAGTAGGTGAGGATTTGTTTTTCGGTTTTCGTATCGACGGCGGAGAGACAATCATCTAAGAGTAGAATATCTGGCTGTTTCAGTAAGGCACGAGCAATAGAGGTACGTTGTTTTTGACCGCCTGATAAAGTCACGCCTCGTTCGCCGACCATCGTTTCGTAGTTCTCGGGCAAGTCCATAATTTCGTTGTGGATGGACGCGTATTGGGCGTATTGTTTGACCTCTTCGAGGGTGGCATCGCGCTTGCCGAAAGCAATGTTATTAGCGATAGTGTCGGAAAAGAGGAATACGTCCTGTGGCACGTAGCCGATGCGTTGGCGTAGGTTGTCCAAACTATGTTCTCGTAGGTCTCGTCCGTCTATTTTGATGCTGCCTTCGGTCACGTCGTACATACGCGTGAGCAGGTCAGCGACCGTTGTTTTACCCGAACCTGTGCGTCCGATGATCGCCATTTTTTGTCCAGCTTTCAATTTTAGGTTGAGGTCACGAAGCGCAACGATGCCGGTATCTGGATATTTAAACGTGACGTCTTGAAATTCGATGTTGCCTTTCAGTGGTGTGTTGTCATCGACGGTATTGACGACTTTTGGTTGGGTTTCTAGGAACTCGTTGATGCGCTCTTGCGAAGCCGCTGCTTGCTGCACGATAGAGGCAATCCAACCAATGGCTGTCACTGGCCAAGTCAGCATATTCACGTAGATGACAAATTCGGCAATATTACCAGGCGTAATGATGCCTTGAATGACTTTGATACCACCAATCAAAACCGTCACGACAATACTCGTTCCTATCAAAATCAACATCGTTGGATAAAACAGCGCATCCACTCTTGCCAAGCTCAACGAATCTTGTCGATAAGCTTCGCTTTGCTCGGCGAAGTATTTGGTCATGAATCGCTCTTGTACGTAGGACTTGACCACTCGAATTCCAGAATAGACTTCTTGCGCATCGCTGTTGAGTTCTGATAACTTGCGCTGAATGAGCGTGCTTTTTTTATTGATAATATTACTGACGTAGTAAATCGCGATGGATAGAATGGGCAACGGAGCTAAGGCATACAAGGTCAGTTCGACATTGACGCGAAGCATGGAGTAGATGACTAGAACAAAAAGCGAAATCAGATTGATACCATATAAGACAGCAGGACCTAAATACATCCGCACTTTATTCACATCTTCGGTGATGCGTGCCATTAGGTCACCCGTATTATTTTTGCGGTAGAACCCTTGATCGAGTTGCTGATAGTGATCGTAAACCACCTTGCGTAGATCATACTCAATATAGCGCGACATCACAATGATGGTTTGGCGCATGAAGTACATAAAAATACCCATCATGATGGCTAAGCCGACCACCAATAGCCCAAAAAACAATAAAATTTTTCCAATAAAGCTAAACAACTCTCCTTGTACTGCAAAGCCTTCTAACTGCCGATAGTAGTTGATATTTTCAACCACCAAATCGAAGGCCTGCCGAATCATCTGCGGCTGAAGCACTCGAAAATAGTTGGAGAGTACCACAAACAAAGAACCTAAGGCAAATAGCTTTTTGTAGCGGACGAAATATGAATTGAAATAGGCGAGTTCCTTCAAGATTGGATGATTTTGCTAGGAATACAAACTGATTAGTGAGAAGTATAGTTCATGAGCGGTGACAATCTTCTCGCTATATTAAATCTCTGTAAACTCCTTTTATACGAACGCGCAGCGATTTACTTTTGAGCGCACTCATCAAAATAAGGTATGCGTCTCTTTTTTAGTGGTCTCCTGATCTTCTTTATCTTAGTCCTGTTGGCTCAAGCTTGTCAATCACCTCCTGCGAATGGATTCGCATTGGCGAAGCAGTATTGTGGTACTTGTCATTTGTATCCTACACCAGAGTTGTTGAATCGGGCGAGTTGGGAAGCACACATCTTACCTCGTATGGGTGAGATGCTAGGCATATATGAAAGTGAACCGATCCGTTTGGAACGACAACAGGAAGCGGCTCATTTGTATCCTAATGAAGCCATATTGAGTGAGGCGGAATGGCAATCGATTCAGGACTTTTACTTGACAAGCGCACCCGAAAAATTAGAAGCTCCAAAAAGGGAAGCGATTCCTTTTGAGTTACCTCAGTTTGAAGTAGTCACGCCGGCTATGCAGTTGTCGCCACCTAGTTCAACTTTGGTGCAGTTTAGTTCTTCGGGTCAGCTGCTATTAGGCGATGCGCATACGCAAGCTTTTTTTCAGTTTGATGCTGATTTAAAGTTGATAGGAACGGCGAAAGTGAAGGAAGGAGCCGTGCATGTAGAAGAAAAAAAAGATGCCTTTTGGATCACGGTGATGGGGAATTTTTCACCTGATGATACGACTAATGGATTGATTCTTCGACTGCCTAAATCACAACAGGAAAAACTAAGTATTCCGATCAAAAACCTGAATCGTCCAGTCCACAGCAGCTACGCCGACTTGGATGGGAATGGGCTAGAAGACATTATGGTGAGTGAATATGGAAAATGGCAGGGACAAATCAGCATCCATTATCAAGTGGCGAAAGGACGATTTGAACAGCAAGTATTGCTCGCACAAACTGGCGCGATTAAGACGGTAGTGGACGACTTCAATGGGGATGGGCAATTAGATATTTTGAGTCTATTTGGACAAGGAAAAGAAGGTTTTTATTTACACCACAACAAAGGCGATCGACAGTTCGAGACTGCTTCTATTTTACCGCTTTCTCCTTCCAATGGCTCCAGTGGCTTCGAGTACGTCGACTTGAATGCAGATGGTCACAAAGACATTTTATACACGGCAGGGGACAATGCGGACTTTCCACCCATCGTCAAACCCTATCATGGTATTTATGGCTTTTTGAACGATGGGCAGAACAACTTTCAAGAACATTTTTTCTATCCCTTACCTGGCGCGTACAAAGCATTGGTGCACGATTTCGATGGGGACAGTGATTTGGATATAGCCGCCATTTCTTTCTTTCCAGATTACGACAAAGGCGGACGCGAGAGCTTTGTTTATCTGACGAACCAAGGCAACTTCACCTTTCAAGCAGCTACTTTTGAGGACAACACACGTGGACGTTGGATGACGATGGACGCATCGGACTATGATGCAGATGGGGATGTGGATTTAGTGTTGGGGAATTTGGCGTTTGAAGCACCAGGTCACGAGGACTTGGTGGAACGGTGGGCAAGTGAAGCTTTGCCATTCTTGATTTTGAAAAATGTCGTCGCAGATCGTCAACAGAACCAATGAAATGATTCAAAAACTGAGGTACTGCCCATTTTAGGTTCCTTACTTCGACTTGGTTTCTTGTTTTTTCTAACAGATGAATTTTCTTTATCAATCCGACCGTTTAGCTTCTATTTTCGCCCATTGGCTCAATCTATACCCTCCCATACATATATAAAATAATCTTAATTGCTACATTGTGTTCCTAATCGAACAACAAAGGCAATTACTCCTTTTTTGGTTAGTAACTATTTTATATAAGTAGGTACATCATCTGCTTACTTATACGACCTGTTTTTCAATCCACTCACGCGCTTCTTTACACACTTACACACACTATCTCGTAGCGAGTCGATACACCCATTATCTTACCGAGCTACCTATTTAATTTTTTCATTCCGAGCTAGGCAATACGTTGCTACGTCACTTGACGTGGTGTAAATTTCCTATGCCCAAACAATTCACAATCAAAACGTTATGAAATTAATTAAACTTCTAGTGTGCTTTATTTTATTATGTTTTTGCTCTTCTATTTTTGCCCAATCCAATGAAGTAGCTCCTATCCCACTCTATGAGATTGATGTCGATCAGATTATAGCGCGATCAACCAGTGAACAGGCTGTCCTTAGGCTTCCTTTTCCCGATGGCGAATGGCGTTCTGTATTTGCTCGACGGTCAACTATACTTTCGGAGGAATTGCAACGTACATATGCTGACATCCGAACATTTGATCTCATTTATGGTAGTTGGAAAGGCAAACTAACAATTGGCAACGGGCAATTATACGCTCGCTTCCGTACACCCAATGGGATGCTGGCTATTATACCTTCTATTTCAGAAAATGGAAAGTATAAATCCTATTATGGCATGAATGATCCTGAATTTGACCGTCCTGAATTTGAGAGTTGTGACGAAAACGAAACAGTAGATTACAGTCCTATTGATCGTCCTAACGGCGAAGAAGCAAAATCTGGAGCAGGTTTTTCAAGAGGTGGCGTACTGACAACTTACCGTTTGGCAGTCGTTGCTACAGGTGAATACGAAGATGCCAACGGCGGTAATAGTATGGCGCGTATCACGAGCACGGTACAGTCTTGGAACTTGATTTATGAAGTCGATTTTGGAATTCGTATTTCTATTGTGGGTACACAAATATATCCCGATCCAGCTACCGATCCTTTTGATCCAAATGGCGACAATCGCGTCAATCAAGCTGCTGAAGTCGTCGCTATGAATTTTGCAGACAACACCTACGATATTGGTCACGTTTTTCACAATACGAATAACAGCAATGGCTGGGCTGGTGGTGGTGTAGCTGGTATTCGAGTTGTTTGTAGTAATTCCACTTTTTTCTCTACTTCTTCTGCTTACGAACCAGTTAATGATGGCAATACTGGACCAAACAAAGCAGCTGCTTGGAGTGGTTCGTTCAGCAATACTGGTAACGGTTGGGTACAGCTCTCGGCGCACGAAGTAGGTCATCAATTTGGCGCATCACACACTTTCAACGGAAGTGGATTTAACTGTGTAGGTGGCAATTTGTCGCAAAGTTCGGCTTATGAAATTGGTAGTGGAACGACGATTATGTCCTACAACGGAATTTGCGATGCCAGCCAAAATATTCCAGATGGAGGCGCAGCAGACAACTATTTTCATGCGCATTCGATCGATCAGGTTCTAACGTATATTACGACAGGTGGAGGTAGCAATTGTGGAACAGATGCGACCATTAATAATGCTGCTCCAACTGTTGATGCCAATCCTAGCAACACCAACTATACCATTCCAGCGCGTACGCCTTTTGAATTGGAAGGTAGTGCTAGTGATCCCAATAACGATCCACTGACTTACTGCTGGGAACAATATGATGAGGACGGAGTCGGTGCCCCTACGCAGGGAAAAATTGGTAGTCAAGCAGCAGCCGATCCTTTAGCCCCCTTGTTTCGTAGCTTTCCACCTAGTTCCAGTCCGACACGTGTGTTTCCACAGCTTTCTTCCATCTTAGCTGGCAATAATAATGGACAGACATTTGAGGCACTACCAACTGTGGATAGAAGTATGACGTTTGCACTGACGGTACGCGACAACAATGCAGCAGGTGGTTCTGTAGTATGTGAAAGCATCGAAATAGATGTGGAAGATACAGGTGTGGCTTTTGAATTGACTTCTCAAAATACGCCTACATCTTTGTTTTTTGATGGCAGCTCCAATTTTACTGTTAACTGGGAGGTGGCAGGTACGACGGGTGGCAGTATTCAATGTTCGCAGGTCGATATTTTATTTTCTACTGATGGTGGACAAAGTTTTCCGATTGTCTTAGCAAATAATACCGCCAACGATGGCTCGGAAAGCTTTCAAATCCCAAATGTCAATACGACAACTGGTCGCATCAAAATCAAAGCCAGTAATAATATTTTCTTTGATGTTAATAATGCACCAATCACGATCAGTTCCAATTGCAACGCTGACGGTATTACTTTTTCTCCAGACAATGCAGTCACTGCCGATCAAGGAGATGCCGCTTTAGATTTGAACCTATCGCCAAACTACGATACGCCCATTACTGACTTTTCAGGTAATTTAAGCACCAGCGATCCAGCTTCTGCTTTGGCGTTTAGCAGCGCAGGAAACTGTTCTGGTCCTTCCAATGCCAACAATTACGACGTTTACGAATTCATTGTTAGTCAAAGTGGTACTTATACATTCAATTTGAATGGTGTTTTTGGACAATTATTGAATGTTTACCAAGGTTCATTCAATCCCAATAGTGTCTGTCAAGGTTGGTTGGGGTCTACGGCGCGACGCAGCGGAACTAGTGGGTCAGTGACCTTATTTGGTAGCGTCACCGTCAATTTGACTGCGAATACTACTTACTCTATAACTGCCTCTACTTTTAGTACTAATGCTAGCTATTACGGGAACTACACCATCACTTATAGTGGTGCTGGCGAGCTATTAGAAGAAGGTTTCCCCGATCCTGGCTTTCCCTATACGTATGTGATTGTCGATCAGAGTGATAATAATATCGTCGCTTTTGAGGACGATCCTGATTTGCGCAATTATGCAGCTGGCACTTATATCATTTATGGACTATCTCGCACGTCTTCACAAACTACCGCTAGTCTAAATACTACTTATGCTGGTTTGTCTTTCAGCACATTGCAAAGCGATATTACTTCTGGCAGTTTATGTGCCGATTTGAGTGACAATACGAAGACAGTGACCGTGAATGGAAATGGCGGTGGTGGCAACACGACGACTAACAATCAAACGTATAGCGGACAGACGACGACTGTTCAAGTTTGTGGTACGCTTATTTCGACGAGTCAAATCAGCAACAACTCCAATATTACATTTTTAGCTAGTGAAGCAATCATTCTCCGTCCAGGCTTTGAAGTTGAATCTGGTTCTGAGTTCAACGCACTCATTCAAAATTTGAATTGTGGTACGGAAGAAGTGATTGAAACTAGAACAAAGGCAACTGCGCCTACTACACTAACTCTCTTCCCCAATCCAACGACGGGATTAGTACAATGGCAAATGAATACCAGTGAAGGGATAGAACGAATCACGGTATACGACCAATTGGGAAAAGTAGTCATGAGTTGGCAGTCGCCACAACGCTCGATTGATTTGTCTGCTTTGCCGAGTGGATGGTATTATGTAATTTTGGAGAGTGAGCAGTCTAGATTTCAGGAGAAGATGGTGAAAGAATAGCGACCCTGAATTCGTATGATTGAAGTCATGCGCTATTGTTATGATTCGTGAATAGGTCGCCCATCTATAACAAAAGCGTACGATTTCAATCGTACTCACCTTCGTTATGAATGGGTTGACATATTCAAAAATCTCACCGTATTTCAATCGTTTCCTGCTCTCCTAGTCCCACCTTCTTGTCGATCAGCTGAATAATATCGGGCATCTGCTTCATCGCCGCTTCGTAGCCGGCTTCGTAGACATTCGTAAAGTCTTTTTTGATGACGTTGAATATGTTGTAGCTGCCAACTTCTGGCTGGATCACAATATCGCACTTGTTGACATTTTGGAGAGAATTGGCAACAATCGTCAAAAAGAAGACCCGCTGCCCAATACTCAATACATTCTGCAATGATTTGGTCTCTACTGATCCTTGTGCCATGACGTCTACACCGATTACTATATCGCATTCTTCTTCTAACGGACTCACCGCCATATTCGACATGATGCCGCCGTCGATATACAATTGTCCGTCTATCTCTACAGGTTTGAAAACAAGTGGAATGGAACAAGAGGCGATGATAGAAGTCGTGAGCGAGCCAGAATTTAAGGCTTCCAGTCGACCTTCATTCATATTGGTCGCGCCGATGTACATGGGTTTGACTAGTTGTTCAAAACTATCGTGTCCGATGTGTTCTAATAGATGTTCGTGTAGGAAGAACAGACTCGTCAAACCGTCTATCGGGATACTCGGACGCATCGCTTTGATCCACGCCCACTTTTCTACGAACGCCATCATCTCGTCCTTCGTTTTGCCAGCCGCGTAGAGTGCGCCAGCAATCGCTCCTGCACTTGTTCCGATGACCACATCTGCCTCTATTTCATGCTCACGCAACGCTTGAAACACACCAATGTGCGCTACTCCTCGAAACATACCACCCGAAAGCGCAATACCGATTTTGTACTTCTTACTCATAGTTAATATTCAATAACAAACCCGTTTATAGTGCAAAGCTATAAACGGGTTTGAACTCTATAGTGCCTTCCACCATAAATTTACCATTTTCATAGGATAAAGTTCATAGCCAAGGATCACCTAACGACTGCTTTCACAACTGTTCAGCTACCGCTACTATTGCTTAATAAATAGTTTTTGACGAACTCCGCTCGCGCTTTTCAATAACAGTTGATAGCTACCCGCTGGTAGGTCAGCCACTTCTATCTCCACCTGATCGCCGTCTTCTCTGGTCAATTCGCGTACCAGTTGTCCCTGCATATTCACGATCTTAATATCGACGCCTTGAACATTGTCTTCTAGCTGAACAGTTAAACGTTCCTGTACGGGATTGGGAGAAAGACGAAACCCTGTGGATGTATCTGTTATTGGAGGAAAAGTTGACGGCGAGTAGTTGATCGTTAGTTGTGCTTCATCGTTTTCCTTCGCCGTAGCATAATCGCCATTGTTAGGTGTAGAATTGACATCTGTACCCTCCATCCGTATAATTTGTGTATAGACGTTAATAGAGCGACGCACCAACGTAAATAGTGTCAAAGATAGACTCACTTCCTCTCCTGCACCTATTGTTCCAATATCCCATATTTGAGCAGCAATCCGAAAATCTCCCTGCGAGGCTTCAGCATTGGTGTATGCCAACTCGCCTTTTGGAATGGGAAAATGCAGCTGTACACGGTTGGCTGTTTCTGTACCGTTGTTGCGGACAACTACCTCGAAGACTACTGGTGAATAGACACGGAACGGTTCTGGTGTAGCCGTCAATGAGGTAATCTCAATATCAATCCCTTCGACAGTCGTATCACATTCGCCAGTTGTATACGCAACGCCGGCACATGCTGCATTGCAAGCGTTTGGATAAACTTTACCATCTTCTCCACATACTGGATCGTAGACATCGTCGCATTCACAGGTAGTGTCAGTTGTTTTGACCTGAAAGAAAAGGGGGGCGCCAGTCAGTTCGATATTTTGTGTTCCTGTACTGAATTGAGTTGTTGGTTCGTAGCCATAATTCCATGGAAAAGCTTCCAATTCATCAAACTCAAAACTTTCTGGAAATGAGTATATCGCCGACGCTGCTTCCGATTTGTCCAACATTGTTTTTGCCCAGATCGCATACGTGTACTGCCCATCATCTGCTTTGAATGCACCACCTTCTACTCCTTCGGGCAACTGCATCGCAATGGTCGCATCAGCATCGTAACGCGTGCCGAATAACATATCGGAAACCGTCTTATAAGCAATACCTACATCATTGACTTCTTGCGAATACACATCAGTATCACGCAACTTTTTGTACATCCCCATCAACTGAAACTCATAAGTCGCTTCTTCCTCTGTCGCTTGGTCGCCCAATGTGAATGGATGAAATTGCAACACATCTTCTTTCATGGCCCCAATAGCTGCTTTGATAATGTAGTTGCGTTGCAATTCATTAGAACCATAGTAGCGAAGCGTGTCCGTAAACTGCTGACGTGGCATATTCGACTCGGTAATGATCCAAAGCTTTTCTGGGTATGTACCTCCATCGTACCCATGCTTATCTAACACCGCTTGAAATTCGTCCTTTTTTCTGTAAATACCACTTTCTACGGCATTGTCGGAGTTGCGGAGAAAGTTGGTAGGTGGTGCTGGATTTTGATAATCGTAGTCCCACAGACTACCGTCGATATGTGGATATTCATGATAGCCCATGACATCAAAATACGCGCCTCCTTTCAGTGGAAATTCGTCCGTCACACCACCACCAAACGGATTGTCCGTATTGCGCAATACCGCATCTAAAAAGTGGGGCATCCCCAACGCACCAATAGACACATAGGCGTCAGGATCGACAGATTTGATGACTTCGTAACTGACACGTAGGGTGCGGATGTAGTGAAAAATAGGTGCACGTAGTTGATATTCACAAGGATCAGGATTGCGTACCCACCAGGAATTGTTTGGGTCGGCATAGTTCCAAATGTCACCATATAAGAAGAAATCTGGTTCATTCCATATCTCATAAAACTTGATGTGATCCTTGTAGATACTAGCGGTTTTGTAGAGGTAAAGCGCTAGATAGTTGGTGTCGTTGACAGGTGTTCCATTTTCGCCATTGTCCCATATTGGGGAATACAAATTGGCGAACATCCGCGACAGGTTGTTGTCGTTTCCATCGCCGCAATAGTTGAATAAATCACGATGCCAGTCAGCAGGTTGTTCTACGATGACCGTGTGATCGGTCATGCCTAAGGTTTCGTAGTATTCGTAAGTCGACTTTCGGAAGTCATACCCATAAATTTCCATCAGCCACTCTGGCAAAGCTGGACGTAGGGCTTTTGCACCTACTCCAGGTATGCCCTTATCTGGGTTTCCTGCCGCGATTTCAGCGAGTTGTTGGTCATTCCAAGGTGGAAAGTAGCCTTGATTCATGCCAAATCGAAAATGTCCGTCGTAGGGTTGAACATAGTCGTTGGCAGTTTGTGCATGAAGCTGCGCAAACAGAAATAGTACGCACAGGACGAGTAAACATTTTAAGTAGTACATGTAGTATCGGTTTTTGTAAAAAAAGATTTTCGGGAGTTTCTGACTTTTTCAAAAATTGAATAGTAGTTATATTTCGCTCTTTTGTAGAAAAGGAGTCCTTCTCTTATACGTTGTAACAAGAGGAATTGGATGTTATTGAAGGGAAAAAAAATTAGAACTTAATAGATGTGCTGTGTCTTGAAAGGAATGGTCTAATATACATTAATCTAACAGCGTATGCAAGTCAGTTTACGTTTATGCACTCTTGAATCGCTGAATGTCAACTTCGGGTGAAGGTGCGGTATTAGTCAATAAAAGCTGAGTCATCTGATGAGCAAAATAAGGACCTAGTGATGCGCCTTTTGTTCCTAGTCCGTTGAAGATGGCTAACTGTTCATATGCTGGATGTCGTCCTAGAAAAGGACGTCGGTCACGCACGGTCGGTCGAATAGCCGCTTTATGTTGGACTACTTCAAATGGCACTTTCAGCACATCGCGGAGTCGATCCAACATATACGTTTTTCCGCTCTCGCTAGGCAAATCATTCTCGTGCTGATGCTCATTCGTCGCGCCTATCCAATAAGTATCTTTTTCAGATAGAGGAACAATGAAAACACGCTGCTTTAAGAGTTTCTGAAAATTGACCTTCGGAATGCGGACAATAAGTGCCTCTCCTTTGTTTCCTTTAAAAGGTAAGTAGTTGAAAAAGGGATTTTGTTTGGCTTTTGCTCCTTCGCAGAAGATGACCGTTTTAGCGGTGATGTTTTTATACTGGACTTGAGTATCAGTCAGTTGCAATTGCTCAAAATCGAATGACTCACTAAAAATTTGGCTACTTTTCTCCCAAAATTGCCGATACGCTTTCACTAATTTCTCCACTTCCACTTGTGCAGCAGGATGCACTTCGCCATATGCGTATGCTGGAATGGTATGTTCTTCATAACTACCAATATCAACCTGTTCAGGCATGTATTTTTGATAATGCTCGCTTAACTGTCGTTCTTCCCAATCGTGTAATTCTCGATGGTTGAAGAGTGTTCGCAGAACGGAAGAAGGATGAAAAAAAGAAATGTCCAACTGTTGTTCTATGCGCTGATAAGTAGTCGTTGCAAAGGGAAACAAGTCATCAATCTTCCAACTTTTAACATAGCGTCTGCCAGTGATGGGATTAATGATTCCTGCTGCTACACAAGATGCTGCACCTTGATGGTTTGGATCAATCAATAACACACGTTGTCCAGCTTCTTCCAGAAAATGCCCTAGCAATGTTCCTGCCAGTCCTTGCCCTACGATAATGTAATCTACTTTTTGCATAACTCATTCTATTGTCGCCAATCCCACACCACAATCTGCCATTCTTCACCACCACTTTCATACACCTCAATGGGTACGAACCCTACTTTCTCATGCGCTCGTAAAGAACGGGTATTGCGAGACGCAATTTCAGTGAGGACTAGTGGATAGCTGGTTGCTTGTGTTAATTGCATTTGTTGATACAAACCACTGAACAGCCCCCTTCCACGCCACTCTTTAGCAATACAGACTTGTCCCATCACGATGTAGTCCGTCTCATTTATCAACCGACCCCTCCAGTTCAGTTTATGGATATGCTCAAACATAGGAACTAAGACAGGAATCGTATCAGCAAAAAAGGGAGACATACAAAGAGCATACCCAGCGATCTTCTCCCCTACTCGCGCTACTATATGTGCATGCTGCTCATTCATCGCCGCCAATACATCCAAATCGTGCTCAACAGTTACAAACCCTTCTTTTTGAGCTGTTTCTTCGTCAATGCTACGCGCTAGATTTTGTTGTTGCAGAATGAGTATCTGCTCAAGATCAGTAGTTGTACGCGCAATACTGTACTGAGGAGGAAAATGACGAACAGTAGACATGTCAAACGATGAGTAACGTGAAATAATTAAATTTAC
>CAYLPW010000144.1:0-12625 GCA_964385665.1 uncultured Saprospiraceae bacterium | reverse complement strand
TTGATGCCATGTCGAAAGGCATAGGTACAGAAGTATTCCCCTGGCTCAATTGGGACAGAGAGTATGTACAATGGGATAGCGCAGGTATGGATGTACAGGTCAGCATTCAAATTGCTGGCTTCGAGGACACGACTTGGACAAATCCGCAAAGTGCCGCTTATAATTATGGCTTTGACTACGCACAACATTTTGGATTTCAACAAGGAGTCGATTTAATTCGACTGCTCGAAGTAGGCAATGAACCCTGGAACTATGACTCTACTACTTATCAACAAATATTACATGGCATGGCGACGGGCGTCAAAGCTGCTGACACAGGCATGGTAGTCATTCCCTGTGCCTTGCAAGCAGTGGATCGATTTGCAGAGTTACCAACCGCGCCATTTAACAACTATATTGGGAGTCGAATTGATCCGCAAACACTTCCTTTTCTGGATGGTCTAAATACACATATCTACAGCTACGACAACCGACCGGATGGTATGCGCTATGCGTCCTATCCAGAACACATCAATTCCAGCATGCGGGAGATTCTAAACTTGATTCGCTTTCGTGATGCTAACTTGCCAGGCAAACCAATTTACTGCACCGAATGGGGTTGGGATCATCCAAGTAACGACACAGAAAGCTGCACACATGACGAATGTGTATCGGAACGAGCTGCTGCTGCCTATGCTATAAGAGGTTTACTTTTCTTAATGCGCCTAGGCGTAGAGCAAGCCACTTGGTACTTTTATGCGGATACCAAAACGACGTCTAGTTTGTATACACGCTCTGGGTTGACTGGCTCTATTCGCAATAACTTCACCAAAAAAGATAGTTATCGTGCTTTTGAAAGTTTGCTGTACACGGTAGGTGATAAGCAGCTGCTGAGTGTCCAACAAGAGACTGACGATGCATGGGTGCTGGTGATGGGAGATACGTTGCATCAGCCGAGTCATTTGATCGCTTGGCGACCTGTGGAAGGTGATAGTACGCAGTTGCAAACTATAGATGTGCTAGGTAATTACATCCCACGAAGTGCGACGCGACTGACTGGAGAGACGACAACAGGAACACCTGTTAAGCTACCTGATTATGAAGCTGGACGCTTGCAATTACAGCTGAATAGCCAGCCTTTAGTCATTGCTATTGACACTTGCCAGCTTTGTCCTAATCTATTAGAGGTTTCAACTAAGGTCTTTTTGGAAGGTAGCTACGAAGCGACGACACAGACCATGTACGATAGTTTGCGTCAGCAGCAAAATCTGCCACTTTCACCACCTCAACTTTCTACCGACGCTTTGGGTGCACGTACGTTTAATACAGCTGTTTTTGCGCAAGCCGAGGTAGTCGACTGGACGGTAGTGGAATTGTGGCAAAATGGAACACTACTAGCGTCACGAACTGGCTTGTTGCGCACTGATGGACAAGTAGTGGATGTAGATGGACAGTCTGCACTTCGATTTTATGGCTTTCCAGACGGGCAGTACGATGTGGTGGTTCGACATCGCAATCATCTACCTATTCGGTCAGCGAGTCCTGTTTCCTTAGAGCGTGCTACAGATTGAGCTAACGCCTCATTCTATCTTCACCAATCGCCCAAACTGTGTCACTACTCCTACTCTATCTCTTAACTGCCAAAAGTAAGTGCCTTGCTGCCACTGTTGACTGTTGACCGATAGTGTTTCGTTGGAGGAGACGGTTTGTTGCACCACCACGCGCCCAAATGCATCAGTAATTGTCAATTGGGTAACTGACCATTGGTCGACTATTGGAAAATGAACGACCTTCTGTACTGGATTCGGGAAAGGTAAAACACGATTGCCGATAGGCGCTTGATCGACAAAAATCTTAAAAGAACAGGTCGCTTCATTACCACAATTGTCTTTTAATTGATACACAATATCTGCATAGCCAATAGTGAATCGACTACCACTTGGCACACCTGTTGTTCGTCGAAGGGTATAGCCCGCCTCACACGGTACACTAATAATCGGTTCGTCCCACTCTATAACAATGGTTTCACCCAACTTTGATACCGTCCGATAAATATCGTCCGGACAAGTAATGCCAAATACAGTTGTCGTATCTGGCAATACTTCTACTTGAAAAGCACAAGTCAACTCTTGCCCGCACTCATCACTCACGCGATAGCTTATGTCGTATATACCTACGGCAACTTCGCTGCCCGACATTTGACCTTGTGTCTGTACAATCGTTAGATTTTGACTAGCACAAGAAGTACTATCCAACTGCGGTAACGCCCAACTTACCCTTGCCTTTTCACCCGAAGCAACAACAGATATATCTTCTGGACAGTCGATATTGAAAAAGGAAGTCGTATCTGGCAATACTTCTACCTGAAAAGCACAAGTCAACTCTTGCCCACACTCATCATTCACGCGATAGCTTATGTCGTATATACCTACGGCAACTTCGCTGCCTAGCCTAGGGCCTGCCATTTGCACAATACTTATATCACGCCTGTTGCAAGAAGTATTCGCCAACGTAGGTAGATCCCAAAAAACACGTGCCAGCTCACCCGAAGCAATCACAGATATATCTTCTGGACAGTTGATCTCAAAGCGACTTTCTACCACTTCAATTTGTACTTGGTCAATTAAGGTGTAGTAAACGCCATCCGTAGTCAACTCACGGCGATCTTCTACCAACAGTTGCAATGCATAAGTACCTGGCTGTTCAAAAGTCACAGTGGTAGTTAAGTTGTTTTTATCAGAAAACACGACTAATTCATTTTCGTTAACTACTGACCATTGTACATGTTGCTGTAGTGTTGCTGTGTTAAATAGAGCAACTCCGTTCAGTACCAGTTCTTCGCCCACACTTATTTGTCGTTCCGCCATTATGTCGATATAATGACCGATCGCTTTACCGTTTTCACTGAATGGATTGGGTAAGAAACGCTGAATCTGCGCAAGTGTCCAGTCGTTGTTATTTGGATCATCGTACAATTGATGTTGCAGTATCCTTTTGTCTGTCAACTGATTAAAGCTAGCGAGTACTGTTTCAGCGGGAGCCAATGTATCCGTGTATTGTACGGTTTGCATAGCTATTCCTTGAAAGCGGGTGGAAAAGTGGATGAGGTCGTAGTAATTAACAGCTTCAGCGGTGCGTTCATAACGTTCTTGATCGCCAGGAAATGTTTTTCGGGTTGCTTCCAAATAGCTAGGAAAGCCACTTGCCCGACCGAATCGACTACCTTGATGTTGTGCGTGTGTAGACTGATCGCTAATTAATACCTCCACCTCGTCTTCTAACCCTGCTACCATATTCGCTAAGGCGCCCGATTGTTGCTTTCCTGTGACTGTTAGATGTCCACCAAAATCAGTTCTGGACTGTAGATAGTCTATGGCACGTAGTCCAGCAAGAATGTCATATTTCAATGTGTTTTTATCAGCGATAGAAATATTATTGTCTGGATCAGGCTCATCCGTTGTCCTATCAATAGCCAACAAAATAACATTTGCCACTTCTGCAATTCTCGTTTCAAGTGCTTCTTCTGGCGATTTGTACATCACTACAGCATTGTACTCATCGCTAGGATTAGTAGGCACTACTAAATATCCATTCGCACGCCTAGCGTCTGGTAGTGCTAAACTAATCTTATAAGTCGTTGATCGATCGCTTCGAGACTGAAAGTCGATTTGCGTATCCATTGGTACACTTCGCAGTAGTACGCGTTGTTCTCCCCAAAATTTATCAAAATCATCGGGAGCAGTCGCCAAAGCTGGAATTTCAAACGGCGAGAAAACAGCACCTAATGTTTGTCGTTCTCCATTCATTTCTACCTCTATCAATATACTGCCTGCATAAGGAAGACTAAATAAAATCTGTCGATCCTCGAAGACTTGTAGAAAGAAATCATCAGACTCTATTGGAAAAAGATCATTGGCATGTCGTATACGAAAAGAAGCAAAACCCGATTCAAAAGATTGAATTCGCAAGCTGGCAAATACACCTACTTCGTAAGTATGATCGGAACGATCTAATGATAATTCAAACGCGGACTGACCTATCAATTGAACAGATAATAATAGGCAGAAGAATCCGCAGTGTACCCTTTTCATATGTGAGAGTATTTTCGCTCGAATGTAAAAAGATTAAAATTAGTAAATTAGGTACACACATATGAGTTAAATTGATAATTTGTCCATCTTGTTGAAGAATATTTAATTTTCTTCACCTCTTTTTTCTCTATTTTAGCGTTTAAGAAGCATTCGAGGTGTGAACTTTTACATTCAGAAAGACTCATTTTTTGAACAGCAATAAGCAAAATGATATTTAAGTTCCTAAAAAACTACCCTTACCTCACCCACTTTCTTAGAACATAGGTTATCTCAAATCAACAACTATTTATGATTCGATTATTTACTCTTTTACTAGTCAGTGCAATTTGTTTCGGGACTAGCTCATTACATGCCCAAATCTCCTGTGACTATACCTTGCGACTACTCGACCGTTTTGGAGACTCTTGGAATGGTGCTGCTTTGCAAGTCACTATCAATGACAATGAACCGCTTGTTTTCTTTCTAACAGAAGAAGATGGTGAAGAAGCAGATTTTCCATTCATTGTCACTACTGGCGACAGTATTCAAATTGAATATTTCCCAGGCTCTTTCGATAGTGAAGTTGCTTACTCTTTGTTGGATGCAGAAGGAAATGAGATCTTTATGGAAGGTCCCAATCCTACTGTGGGCATCATCTACAATGATGTAGCTGCTTGTCCTTCTTGCCCGTCTCCACCTATTAGTGAGATCAATATTTTCAATCCGCGAGCTGAATTTGTTGATGTAACTTGGCTAACACCTGATCCTGATGGTAGCTATATTTTACAGTATGGTGCAGTTGGTTTCAATCCAGACTCGGCAGGGCAAGCGGTGACTGTAGCAAATGATACAGTTCGACTGGAAGGGCTGCTTGAAAAAACAATGTATGATCTATACATCACTGGTATCTGTACGAATGGCGATACCAGCCAAATAGCTGGTCCAGTACAATTTGAAACGGTCTTTAAAAACGATGTTGGTATTATTGCTATTCCGACTCCAGTTTCTGACTGTGGATTCATGAGCGTAGAAAAGGTAGAAGTGACATTAGCGAACTTCGGCGCAACTCCTCAAACACTTATTCCATTCGATTTTAGCATCAATGGTGTTCCTGCTGGTGTCAGTATGCCGTTTGATGGAGTATTCACTGGTGTTCTCGGAAAGGACAGCACCTTCACGATTGATTTTGACGCACAAGCCCCTATTGGTGATCCTGATCGCTATGTTATTCAGGCATGGACAGCGCTAGAAACAGATAGCGACTTAAGCAACGATACGTTTGAAATCACAGTATTGAGCATTCCGCTAGTAGAAGTGTATCCTTATTTTACAGACTTAGAAGATGGATTTGACGGATGGAGAGTCGATGAAGACATCAGCGTCAACTCTAGTTGGGCAGTCGGCACACCCGACTTTGGGGCACTCACCCGCGCCGCTAGTGGTGAGACAGCTTGGATCACTGGATTGGATACGACTTATAATAATGACGAACTATCCTATCTCGTTTCGCCTTGTTATAACTTTTCTAGTTTGACAGAAGACCCCGTTTTATCTCTTTCTTACTACGTACAGACAGAAAATTGCTGTGATGGTGCTTGGGTGGAATTGAGCTTGGACGGTGGCGAAAACTGGGAAAAAGTGATCGCTAGTGCCGATGCCCGAAACTGGTACAATGATATTGCTAATCAGCGCTGGCGAGGCAATGGTCGTGAGCAAGGAAGTCTGGCCTCCAATTGGGCACCAGCATCTTCTACACTAGTGGGAGCAGCAGGCAATGAAGATGTGCGTGTTCGGTTCGTGTTCTCTTCAGACTTTTCGACGGCTCGCAATGGGTTTGGCGTCGACAATATCTTTGTCTCTACACCATTGGCTAATGATTTAGCGGGCATAGAAGTCAGCAATACTTCTGATGAAGAATGCGGGGAAGTACGCGATGAAGTTGAATTTATCTTTAGCAACTTTGGAACGGAAGAACAGTTTGGCTTTGATATTTCGTATCAAGTGAATGACGGCGATATTGTTGTTCAACCGCTCAACGACAATGTTCGCATTGCGCCAGGTCAAACAATAGGTATCACTTTTGACGTCCCCTTTAACTCCTCAGACGAAAATAGTTATACCATTCTGGCTTGGGTCAGTAATGAAGACGATCAATTCCCTGTCAACGACACCGCTCGCTTTGTCTTCTCCCCTATCAATGATGTTCCATTCATAGAGGACTTTGAACGTGGTACTTTGCCAGCAGGCTGGGAAGTCACAGATGAAATTTCGCCAGTCACAACTGGTCATGGCGCGCCTTCTAACGTATTGTCAGACAACCTCTGGCGCGTAGACACTCGTTTTGAGGCATTTTCTCCAGTCTTCGGTCTAGTAGAAGTTGGCGACTCGTTGACCTTTGACTACCGCTATGTCAATTTTGGCGGAACTGGCAACTTTGAGAAGGAGCTAAGTGCAGGTGATTCTTTAGTCGTTTTCTTGTCGACAGACTGTGGAGAAAACTATGAGCGAGTCCTTAAGATTGATTCGACTAATCATGTCACTAGTAACAATTTAGCACAGCAAGCGATCTATTTAGACGAGTACGTTGGTGAAAGCATTAAAATTTTCTTCTCTGCTTACTGGGGAAGTGGTGACTATTTCTTAGATATTGACAACGTGGGTATTTTGCGTTGTCCTGATGATTTAGGTTTGACAGTAAGTGTAGAAGACGAAACACGAAGTGGTGCAGCCGATGGTAGCATCTCCATTGATCCGAGCGATGGTGAATCGCCTTATACGTATAAGTGGAGTACGGATGCCACTACCAAAGGAATATTTAATCTAGAGGGTGGCGTCTATTCGGTTACGGTCAGCGATGCATTCGGCTGTTCGGAAGTGGTGAGCGTCACTGTCAATACTACCGTTTCTACACAGAGCATTCAGGATTTAACGAAAGTACAACTCGCGCCTAACCCAACAAACGGGCGAACTACGCTCCTCCTCGAATTTTCGGAAGCTAAAACAGTTGATGTTGTCATTTACAATGCCTTAGGACAGCGTATACAGCAGCTTCCTCAGCAGTATGGGACAAGTATGCAACCAATCATAGATCTATCGAATGAAAGGAGCGGTTGGTATTTTGTGCAACTGCAAGTGGATGGACGAGTACATACGGAACGACTTCTTTTCGTAAACGACTAAACTAATAAGCGAATGAAGTTGGCAGGCAATTCGGCGATTGTCTCCTAACTTCATTCAAATTTTATCCAACACACTTAAAATATCTCGTTTCGAGCGGCGTTAGGAAATACAGGCAAGATGACCGCTTTCTAATTCTAATGAGTCGGAAGTAGCATTTTGTTTTATCTTTGATCTGACCCTACAAGAACTAAGCACCATAATCGACAAAGCACAGCACACCTCTTTGAAAAAATGTTTCAATACATTAGTGTAAGACAATAAATGATCGGTTGTACTAATCATTGACTCGTCGAGCGCGCAGTACCTTATTAATCTTACAAGTTGATTTATCAACTTGCCTAGACTAAAGAGTATATTTATTTATCTATAATTTATTGCAACAACTGCCCAATATGAAGAAGATTTTTATCACTTTGATGATAGCTGCGGTCGGTTACACGGTTCAAGCTCAAGATATACACTTCTCTCAGTTTTATCTATCGCCCCTCAACCTGAATCCAGCGATGACTGGTGTCATGAACTGTAATGTTCGACTGACTGCCAACTACCGCAATCAGTGGGCGAGCGTCTTACGAGACAATGCGTTCACAACGTACTCAGTCGCTTACGATCAAAAAATTCCCGTAGGGCGTAATGATTATTTTGGCATCGGAGGTGTTTTTTGGGGCGACCGTGCTGGAGAATCTAACTTTTCGACAACGACTGGAAAGCTATCTGCATCATATAGCAAAAAAATGGGTGGCTATCGTGACAAGAGCCATTACCTAGTAGCAGGTGTGCAAGGTGGTGTCGCACAACGAAGCATCGACTTTTTGAACCTACGCTGGCCCAATCAGCACGATGGCGAAGGTGGATTTGACCCATCTATCGCTTCTGGTGAAGATGGACTGACGACCGACAACTTTTTGTTTGCTGACTTCGAGGCAGGTCTGCTGTGGTTTACCGTCTTCAATGAAAACAGTAACTTTTATGTAGGAGGTGCGTTTCACCACTTAAATCGCGCCAATCAATCGTTTTACGAAGGAGGCGAGGATTTATTATACAGCCGTATCACAGGTCATGCAGGTGGTGAGTTCATGCTCAATCGTAAGTTTGGATTAGTGCCTGGCGTGATTGTCATGAAGCAAGGTCCTTCGTTCCAAACGAATGCTGGTACGAGTTTGAAATTCTTGTTGGGCGACTCTCGATTCAACTATCAAGCCTTTCAGGTGGGTACATGGGTACGTATAGCCAACCGTTATCAGAATGAAGAAAGCAAAGAAGGCTTAGGTATCCTAACAGATGCAGCTATTCTTTCCACACGTTTCGACTACAATGACTTTAGTTTTGGACTGAGCTACGACATTAACATTTCTCCGTTGGCGACAGCGAGTGGTGGCAATGGTGGTTTTGAATTTGCTTTAGTCTATAAAATATGCGGACAAGAACGTAGAAACGTCTACTGTCCACGCTTCTAGAAGTTGCTCTATTTCGACCAATAGCTCATACAGATCAACTACTCGTCGAAAAAGTAGTTGATCTTTTACTTCCCCCTCGCCAACTTACTCTCACTACACAGTTTTGTTGCTTATTCATTTTATTTCAAAAGTTTAAAAATTTACGCTTACTTCGCGTATCTCATTTTCCGACTAATTTATAGAAGATTAGACGTATTTAAATACACCTATTATGTTTGGTAACAACAACAATTCAAAAAAGAAAGAGCTTATGAAAACGGGCGGTAGTAGTTCAATGCCTTCTAGTGGCTTGAATAGCTTAGTGAATGGTACGAAAGTGGAAGGCAATATCTCTTCTGATAGCGATATTCGAGTAGACGGTGCCATCAAAGGTACATTGCACTGCAAAGCAAAAGTCATCATCGGACCAACAGGTGTGGTAGAAGGTGAAATCTATGCAGAAAACGCGATGATCGAAGGTCGTTTTGAAGGCATTCTACAAATCAATGAAGTCTTACACATCACCGAACAAGCGCGCGTAACTGGCGAAATCTGTGCTACGAAACTGGTCGTTCAGCCAGGTGCGGTCATCAATGGTTCGTTCGATATGAGCGGCAACAAAGCAAAAGCGAAAAGCAACGGCGCGTTGAAAGCAGGTACAGAATCCAAAAAAGTAGTTAGCTCTGTCAGCAAATAAACCGACATCGAATCCATCGGACAACTCTTCTTCTTCTCCAAAGAAGACGACCAATGCGTACCTCAAGTACAGTGGCATGGCGTTCCAAATGGGTGCTGTGATACTCGCTGGTGTGCTTATTGGTCGGCAACTGGATAAGTATTTCGAGACGGAGCAGCCACTCTGGACGGCTGGTTGTGCCTTGTTTTTTACGTTGGCGGCTATCTATTACGTGGTGAAAGATGAGTTGTAGACTGGGATGTTAGATGATGGATTTTAGACATTAGACTGGCTAAACTACTCAATTAAACAGCGCATATTTCAGATTGAAGTATGCGCTGTTTACATTTATGGTTTATTCATCAGTCTCTCCCATTTATGTCACGTCTCCGTCTCGCTGTTTTTTTGCCGCCTTTCCTTATATTATTATTCAGCTGCATTTACAGTCTAGTTGATCAAAATACCTTTTTGTCGCAAGCTACTGTGATCAATGACTGGATACTCGACCATTTTTCTTGGCTGTACGCCGTCACTACATTTCTTCTGGTTTTACTTTGTCTCATCGTCTACTTTTCACCTATTGCGAACATGAGAATAGGTGGCGCTACTGCCCAACCTTTTTTGAGTCGGTGGCGATGGTTTTCAATTACATTGACGACGACTGTGGCGATTGGTATTTTGTTTTGGGGAACAGCAGAACCACTATTTCACCTACATCAACCACCTGATGGACTAGGCATCACGCCCAATAGTCCCGAAGCAGTTACTTTTTCCATGTCCACCATGTTTATGCATTGGACATTCACGCCTTATGCGATTTATACGATTGCGGGTTTGACATTTGCGATTGGTTATTATAACCTGAAACAACCATTTAGCCTAGGCGCGATGCTCTATCCACTATTGGGGAAACGTGCAAATGGGAAATTAGCGAGTGTAGTAGATGCTGTTTGCTTGTTCAGTTTAGCAGCAGGAATGGCAGCATCGCTGGGCGCAGGTATATTGACAATTGGCGGAGGCATTGAAGATTTATTTTCAATCAAGAATGGAAAAGCACTCATGGGGGTAGTGACAGCTGTAATCGTTCTCTGTTTTCTGCTTTCTGCGGCAAGCGGTCTTTTGAAAGGGATTCGCGTACTGGCTGACATCAATATTCGTGCCTTCGTGTTGTTGGCCTTATTTGTTTTCATTTACGGATCGATGGGCGATCAATTAGCAATTGGGTGGGCAGGGTTAAAAGACTATGTAGTTAATTTTGTACCACGTAGTTTGCCGTTTGTGGGTATTGAAGATCGAGAGTGGGCGCATAGCTGGACGATGTTCAATTGGGCAAATTGGCTGGCGTGGACACCTATTACAGCTATCTTTTTGGGTCGTCTGTCGTATGGCTATACCGTGCGCGATTATATTCACTTCAACTGGATACTACCGGCCATTTTCGGTGGCGTTTGGATGGTGATTTTTAGTGGTACTACTTTGCATTTGGACACACAAGAAAGTGGTGCATTACATGCGGTACTGCAAGAAAACGGGGTAGAGAATGTCATCTATGCTTTATTTGATCGGCTGCCCGCACCTGAAATGATGAGTATCATTTTCTTGCTCATTACTTTTCTGTCCTACATCACTGCTGCCGACTCGAACACCTCTGCCATGAGTGGCATTAGTTCGTCTGGTATATCACCAAAAAGTCCAGAACCTGCCTTTAAGATTAAGCTGATTTGGGGAGTTACAATTGGTACAATTGCTTGGATAATGGTCAGTTTTGCTGGCATTGATGGCGTCAAAATGACTGCTAACCTGGGCGGTTTTCCTGCTTTGTTTTTGGTGATTGCAGTGGCGATTGGTTTGGTACGACTGATCTTTTGGAAGCGAGAAGAGTTGGAGTAAACAAGTTTTTCAAATTAAGTAGTAAGCCAAAGAAAAATATAACAACTTATTCTGGAGGTCAGCCAAAAAAATTGTATGAACGATACGGCTACATCGTTTATAAAAAAGAAGAAATGGCAGACATTGCGATGAAATATATTCGATCTGCCACCGAATTTAACAAGCTGTAATGGTCAACGTCTATTTTATACATCTACACGATCAATTGCCGCTGGACGAGCTTCTCCCCTACTTTCCGACTGATTTCATTCAAAAGATTCAGAAGTTTCGGTATCGAAAAGATGCCTTAGCGTCTCTCTATGGTCGCTTGCTGTTGCAATATGGGTATCAGCAATTGACTGGCGGCACATTAGCGTTCGAGGCGATACAATATGGGAAAGCTGGTAAACCTTTTTTAGCCAATTCGCCTATACAATTCAATATTTCACACAGCCACCAAATGGTTGTTTGTGCTATTGCAGATACCTTCCCTATTGGCATAGATATAGAGTATCGGAAACCGATTGATATTGCTGATTTCAAATTTCAAATGACCGAACGCGAATGGACAGCAATTCATACTGCAACCGATCAATTAAAAGCATTCTATCAATATTGGACAAAAAAAGAGGCAGTGATGAAGGCAACTGGGAAAGGCTTTACGTTGCCGTTGCAGTCCTTTGAAGTACTCCCAACTGCACCAGCTACCCTATTGGGCGACATAAAATGGTATTTTCAACTAATTGATAGCCACCCAGATTATAGCTGTCACCTGACGACCAATCCATCTCCTTTAACCTCTTATTCCTGTCATCAATTGGTCGAATCTGATATTCAAGCTCTATTTTCTAGTTAACACTACTTGTTCATATGGTACATTTTATAAATTTATCTACATTTGCGCTCTGTGCTAGATAAATTGCTTACATATTGCCCAATCTTAGTGTATTTGTTGCTGTTCAGTTATATCTGTTCCTTTAGCAAATCTCCTATCGTTCAGTCCGTTCATTGGATTGCACATACGGCTACCGTTCTCAACTCTAGCATCGCGACTTTTGATGATTTTTCAACACATCATCACCAACAAGAAATAGCTATTCAACAATTAGAGCAGCTACAAAAAGTGGGTAACGAGCAGCCCGATAGCGACCAAAATGCCTCAACGGATGCTCCTAAAAAGAAAATTCAAATTACGCCAACACTGACCAATTTTACTCCTTTTCAGCATCAGGTCGCACAGCATCTATTCAACTACCGCTGTACCTTTTTGACTTCATTTGCTGCCATTCATTATCCCCCTCCAAAAGTTCTTTAGGAACGGCGAATAAATAAAGGTGCTTTCTTGGCAAGATATTTTTGTACTAATCCATGAAGTAATGGGATAAAGGGTTCCTATTACTGAGTTAAGAATGTGC
>CAYLPW010000143.1:0-12671 GCA_964385665.1 uncultured Saprospiraceae bacterium | reverse complement strand
CTTATTAATGTATATTTAATGGAACGCTTGTTCCTTCTATCAGGAATAACACTTATCTTTCAACATAGTCACTCGTTTCAAGTTTACTATTGAACTACCACTAATACAACTACTTATGCCATCTCAAACACTCGTCCCCTTTTCCGTACAAGCCCGTCCTGATTATTTACATGATACTGTTTTTGACTTAATCGTTATAGGTGGTGGTGTCACAGGCTGTGGTATCGCGCTAGATGCGGCTAGTCGTGGCTTGACCACTTTGCTATTAGAAAAAGAAGACTTTGCTGCTGGTACGAGTAGCAAATCAACTAAATTGATACATGGTGGACTTCGCTACTTGAAGCAGTTTGAGATAGGACTAGTACGAGAGACTGGTACAGAACGCGCGATTGTGCATCGACTAGCCCCACATTTAGTACTGCCTGAAAAAATGTTGTTGCCGCTGATCGAAGATGGTACGTACGGGAAGTTAGCAACTTCGTTTGGGCTAAAAGTTTATGATGTTTTGGCAGGTGTGAAAGGGAAGGACAAACGCCGAATGCTAGGTAAAGACGAAGCATTGTCTCAAGAGCCACTATTGAATCAATCCATCCTAAAAGGAGCAGGCTTTTATGCGGAATACCGAACGGACGACGCTCGACTGACTATAGAACTCATCAAAACAGCAATGCGTTATGGTGCACAAGCTATGAACTATACGAAAGTAGTCGACTTTGTGTACGATGAGGAGGGAAAAGTGGAAGGTGTCATTTGTGAAGATCAGCACAGTGGAAAAGAATGGACAGCAAAAGCCAAACAAGTGGTGTCAGCAGCTGGTCCTTGGGTGGATAAGATGCGAAAAATTGATGAGTCGTTGGAAGGGAAGCGATTGCATCTGACAAAAGGTGTTCATGTAGTTGTACCGAATGAAAAACTCCCGATCAAACATTCGGTCTATTTTGATGTGCCTGATGGACGAATGATGTTTGCGATTCCGAGAGGAAAAGTGACGTATATTGGGACAACGGATACCACTTACAAAGGTGACCTGAACCGAGTCGTCGCTACACACGAAGATGCTGTATATTTGATTGAAGCGGTCAATCAAGCGTTTCCAAGCATCGAACTAAGCGTAGACGACTTGATTTCCAATTGGGCAGGTCTGCGCCCACTCATTCACGAAGACGGCAAGTCGCCTTCTGAGCTGTCTCGAAAAGATGAAATTTTCGTTTCCGATACTGGACTCATTTCTATAGCAGGTGGTAAACTGACTGGCTATCGAAAAATGGCGCAACGCATCGTTGATATGGTGCTGCGCAAGCGAGAAGATATAGAATACAAAGACTGCTTTACGAAAAAAATAGCCCTTACTCCTAATTCTTTCAAAGATAGCGTTGCCGTTGCAGATTACATTGAAGACTTGAGCGATCGTCTAGAAGAGATGGGTTTGACGGACTATCATGCTTGGTATTTGACGACCATCTATGGTAGACAAGCCGAGCTCATTTTGGAACAATACGCCAAAGAAGACGCTAACTTGCCAGCCGATGTTCGCCTACAACTCGCCGAAGTTTGGTTCACGACGACTTACGAGAGTGTGCAGTCTTTGAGCGACTTTTTTGTGCGCCGCACCGGACGCTTGTACTTTGATATTCATAGCATTGCGCCTGCCAAAGAGCAGGTGATAGAAGCGATGCGCGCTTATTTAGATTGGAACGACGCCCGTTTAGTGAAAGAGCAAGAATATTTGCAGATGCTGCTACATGATGCGACTCACTACTACGAGAAGGAGTTGGTATAAGTAGTCAATTTCTTGAATCAGTCAATTTAACGTATTGGAAGAAACAACTATTCGCATAGCCTCTTCGTTTGCATTATACTTCTAAATAGGAATTCTATGCGTCGGATAAGCTTACTTCTAGGGTTGTGTTTGAGTTGTTTAGTGGCGCAAGCTACGCACTATCGAGCTGGTGAGATTCGAGTAGAACAGATTGGCGATTGTAACGATCTACGCGTGCGCGCGACCATTGTTACTTATACAAAAGAAAGCCGACCAGATGCTGACCGTCAAGAACTGACGCTTTGTTGGGGCGATGGCACCTGTACTATTGTACCACGAGTGAACGGCCCGCTCAACCGAGGAGAATCCATCGGGAATGATATCAAAGTCAATCGCTACGTCGAAGAACACGTCTACCCAGGTCGTTCGACCTACACCTTAACTATGACTGATCCGAATAGGATTGGCAATCTGCTCAACGTCAACGCCCCTTTTTCTGTCAACACTCCTTTTCACCTCAATACCACTTACACCTTCCTCAATCCACAATTTCAAGGTTGCAATAGTACACCTGAACTCTTACAGCCACCTATTGATATTGCCTGTACAGGGCAGCCTTTTCAACACAATCCGAATGCGTTCGACCCTGATGGAGATAGCCTTTCCTATACCTTAACAGTTCCATTTGAAGATGTAGGCAGACGTGTGGGTCGCTATTTGTTTCCTAATGAAATCATGCCAGGTGCGGATAACAGTCTGACTATGGATGCCGTGACGGGCGATGTGCTTTGGGATGCACCTCAACGCGCTGGCGACTACGTGATTGCCATGTACATCATAGAATGGCGAAATGGTATCCCCATAGATACGACCTTGCGCGACTTACAAGTTTCGGTCTTTGAGTGTGAAAATTTACCCCCCGAATTGGAAGTGCCTATTGAAGAAATCTGTGTCATTGCTGGTGAAGTGATTGAGTTTGATGTAATGGCGACTGCGCCTATCGAAGAAAGCAACCAACGGGTGCAATTGCAAGCTTTTGGTGGTCCATTGAAGCTAGACATTAGTCCAGCTACTTTCGAGCGCAACAATCGAGAGTATGAACAACAACCTGTGACCAAACGCTTTCGATGGGAAACTGCCTGTGAGCATATTTCCGATCAATTTTATTCCATTGTATTTAAAGCAGCTGACGATTTTTTGATCGATACAACTGGACTAGCAACGCTAAAAACGGTGCGTATCAAAGTGGTCGGCCCACCTCCCGAGGATGTACAAGCAGAAGTAGATCGGCAAGAAGTGAGTTTGACTTGGGCGAAACCATATGCCTGTGAAGTAACTGAAAACGAGTACTTTAGAGGCTTTTCGGTTTGGCGACGCGAAGGCAGCAATCCGTTTCCCATAGATAGTTGTGAGGGTGGTTTGGAAGGACGAGGCTATGAACGCTTGACCTTCGATCATGTAGAAACGACTACCGATGGAGAACGATACGAATACATAGATGGCAGTCTGGCAAGAGGTAAAACCTACTGCTATCGTATATTGGCTGAATTTGCTCGACTCTCTCCTTCAGGTCAGTTCCCTTACAATCGAGTAGCCAGTTTACCTTCGGATGAACTCTGTATTCAACTCGGAAAAGATGTCCCGCTCATCACCAATGTCAATGTATTGGAAACAGATGCAGCACAAGGTCGCATTGAAGTAATTTGGTCAAAACCCGAAGTGGACGATTTAGATACGTTGCAAAATGCTGGTCCGTATCGGTATGTGTTACTGCGTGCGACTGGTATAGGGGGAACAGACTTTGAGCAGATCGCGGATATTGAAAGCGAAAGTTTTGCCATGGCGAATGACACCATTTTCATCGATCAAAACCTCAATACTACCCAAGTGGCATACACCTACAAAATTGAGTTCTACGTCGAACAAGATCAATTATTGGGCGAAACGCAACCTGCTTCTTCTATCTTTCTAAGCTCTGCACCGACCGATCGAGCCTGTCAGTTGAGTTGGCAAGAAGATGTTCCTTGGATCAATATTCGGTATGTTGTTTATCAGTTAATTAATGGTGAACGAGTCGTTCTAGACACGGTCAATACTAGCAACTACACACATACTGGACTCATCAACGGCGAAACCTATGAATACGTTGTCCGTGGTGTTGGTTCTTATGGTGTTCCCAATGTCAAAGATCCACTTATCAACGATTCGCAAGAAATTACTTGTGTGCCACTAGACAATGTGCCACCTTGTACGCCAGCTTTGACAGTTGCTAATATTTGCAATGAAGAGGACTTGTTATTCGATATTGGTTTGTTTGACAACCTACTCATTTGGACACAAGGAAGCGACTGTACTGATCCTGAACCCATAGCCGAATATCGAATTTACTATGCACCAATAGAAGGTGAATCCTTACAATTCATCGGCATCACTACAAGTGAATTAGATACATTCTTTATTGACCAATTGGAAGAAAGTATCGCAGGATGCTACGCGGTAAGTGCCGTTGATAATAACGGCAACGAAAGTCCACAAAGTAACATCGTTTGTGTGGATAACTGCCCTGACTACGAGTTGCCAAATACGTTTACACCCAATGGGGACGGCGCGAACGACCAGTTCATTCCTTATCCTTATCGGTTCATTGAGCGCGTCGAATTTCAGGTATACAACCGTTGGGGAGAACTCGTTTTTGAGACCGACGATCCTAACCTGAATTGGAATGGACAGAATTTTAATGGAGACGAGCTGGCAGTAGGTACTTATTACTACACGTGTGTGGTATTCGAGCAGCGTGTGGTGGGGATTGTGCAGCGAGAAGAGGTGCTAAGTGGATGGATTCAGCTGGTGCGAGAGCAATAACGTCTCACCCTACCACCTGTGCTTCCAACTCCACAAGTAAAAGCAAGCCAACGTTCGATACGGTCGCCAAGGTTCAGCAACTGCTTCCATTTTTCGACGCAAAACAACGCCTTTTTCGTCCAAGTTATACAATCGCTGCATGGTGTGCTGAATCCCCAAATCCTTAGTCGGCAGTATATCCGCCCGTTGCAAACAAAACATCAAAATCATTCGGACGGACCATTCGCCCACGCCTTTGATTTGCACCAACTCTTTCATGATCGCCTCATCTGTCCATTGATGCCAGTTAATAGTCATCAAATTATTCGCTAAAAAATGCTCAGCGACGGCGCGTACATACTTTACTTTTTGTCTCGATAGTCCTGCGCCACGCAAGGTGTCGTCTTGCAGTTGAAGTAAAAGCGTTGGATGAGGATACCCGTCTTGAAAAAGCAGTAAAAAACGCTGAAAAATTGACTCCGCTGCCTTCACCGATATTTGCTGTCCCATGATGGCACGTTGCAGTTGCCAATAGACATCGCCTTGCTCATCAGGTTCCCAATGGTAATCTAATTCGACTGAATCAATGATCGTTTTGAGTTTCACATCTTTTGATAGATGAGCGATAGCAGTAGCGACTTTTGGATGCATGATTATTATTTTGGGAAAGATAGTTTCTTATGACGCTGTTTAGTAAAAAATTTGGTGCAGGTATGAGTTCGATTCCAAATTAAGGAACACAGATAGGAGATGAGCATCCTAGCGTACGTTGCGCCTCCTTTGCGACTTTGCGGTTAAAACTAAAAAGACGCTACTTCGCTTCTATACAGTTCTCAACTCCGCAACTCAATCTTCGTCTTCACTTCCACCTCCGCGTGCAACGTCCGATGGACTGGACAGCGATCCGCAATCTCCAAAATACGTGCTACTTGTTCCTCGCTCAGATCACCTTCCAATTCAATGACCCGCTCAAACACGTCTATTTTACTTTTCGGATCATCACAACTTTGACAATCTTCGGCATAACTTTTTCCATGATCGACATGAACGACGACCTCTTCGATATGCCACTTTTTGCGTCGCGCATACATCTGAATCGTCATGGCTGTACACGCGCCCAAACTAGCAGAAATCAGCTCATAAGGTGTAGGTCCAAAGTCGTTGCCACCAATAGAAGTCGGTTCATCGGCTATTAAACTGTGATGTCGTGCCATTATTTCGGACGTAAATCCTTCTGCACCCAAGCGAATGGCGACTTGTCCTTGAGGTCGCAATTCTTCTTTTGCTGGAAGCGTGATGTATCGTTTCGACCAGTTCGCAATGACTTCACCCACATAGTTTGAATCCTTTTTATCCGATAGCAAATGGTCTGCTCCATCTAAACTCACAAAGCTTTTTGGATGATGAGCGGCTTTGTACAGTTTAGCTGCGTTTTCGATTTCTACGGTTCGGTCTTGTGGCGAATGGAGTATCAAAAATGCCTTGCGCATCGACTTCAATTTATCGGTCAAAGACTGCGCCACTATATCTTCTAAAAATTGTTTTCTAACTCGAAACGGTCGACCACCAATATTCACCTCCGCTTCTCCAGTCAACTCAATTTCTTCTGCTTTGGAAGCCACTAAATGACCCACATGACCTGGCGCAAAAGGCGCACCAATCGTCGCCACCGCTTGAATAGATGCTACTTGCGCCGCTGCACAAATGACGGCTGCGCCACCTAATGAGTGTCCAACAATTAATTCTGGAGCTTGATAGTGTTCCGCCACATACGCGCAAGCTAAGACCAAGTCGTCTACATTGGAGGTGAAGTTGGTGTCTTCAAATGCGCCTTCACTATCGCCTAATCCAGTAAAGTCAAATCGCAATACGGCAATACCTGCCTGATTCAGCGCACGACTAATGTTGCGGACAGCATTTAAGTTTTTATTGCACGTAAAGCAATGCGCGAAAACAGCAAAGGTGTGTGGGTGTTCACTAACTGGCAGATCGAGTCGGGCAGAGAGTTGTTCGCCTTGTGCATTGGCAAATTGAATGCGAGTGGAAGACATAGTAAATAATTAGAGCGAGTAAATCGTTTGGAGAACAAACAGAGCGACCAGTAAGGAAGTTGTTCTGCATAAGTATTTAGCTATATTGATGCTTCAATTAGAGCTACCTTTGCTTGATGAGACGATTGCTCAATCAACGGACTCCAACTCGATAAATAATACCAATCAAAATGGCAAAAAAGATTAAAAATCAAGTACAAATATTAGAAAAATTAGGCATTGAAGCCCTCAACGAGATGCAGCAAGAAGCGCAATTTGCGATTCATACCTTAGATGAAGTCGTGCTGCTATCACCGACAGGAAGTGGAAAAACGCTAGCTTTTTTGTTGCCCATGATAGCGAACCTTGATCCTAATTTAGAACAAGTGCAAGCCATGATTATTGCGCCTTCCAGAGAGTTAGCCGTACAGATTGCACAGGTGGCTAGAGAGATGGGTGCAGGCTTCAAAATCGAGTTATTGTATGGTGGTCGTTCCTTTTCTAAAGACCGAACGCAATTGCAACATCCACCAGCTCTGGTAGTGGGAACGCCTGGACGCATTGCCGATCATTTGCGCCGACAAACCTTTGATACTTCGGCTGTGCAGACGTTAGTCTTAGATGAATTTGATAAAGCGTTGGAGATCGGATTTGAAGAAGAGATGAAGGAAATCTTGCATTTTCTGCCTAATCTGCAAAAGAAGATATTGACCTCTGCGACACAAGGTATCGAAGTCCCAGAATTTGTCGAATTGGAACATCCCACCACCGTCAATTATTTATCCGATAGTTCTTCTAAGTTGGCAGTTCAAATTATAGCTTCTCCAAAAAAAGATAAACTAGAAACACTCGGCAATTTACTAACGCAACTGAACGGACAAGCAGGTATCATTTTCTGCAATTTCAAAGATTCTATTCAGCGCGTCAGTAGCTATTTGAGTGAGCGAAACATTCCACACGCCAGCTTTCACGGCAGTATGGAGCAGGAAGACCGCGAGCGTTCATTGCTCAAGTTTCGCAATGGGACACATCAACTATTGTTAGCGACTGATTTGGCAGCACGTGGCATAGATATTCCTGATATGCAGTTCATTATCCATTATCACTTACCTGTTCGGGCGGAAGAATTTACTCATCGAAATGGACGTACCGCTCGGATGCACAAAGATGGAACAGCGTATGTGTTGCATTGGATGAAAGAAGAATTACCAGACTTTATTGCGGAATTGAATGCGCCTGTTTTGAAAGTGGATGAGGTACACACAACGACAGCAGAAAATGCTATCTCTTGGATCACGCTGCGTCTGTCACTAGGTCGACGCGACAAAGTATCGAAAGGCGACATCGCTGGTTTTTTCTTTCGGCAAGGCGAGTTGAAAAAAGATGAATTGGGGCGAATCGAGTTGAAGCAATCGGAGAGTTTTGTGGCTGTTCCTGAAAGGCGAAAAAAGCATCTGTTAAAGGTCTTAAATGACGAGCGATTGAAGAAGAAAAAGGTGCGGATTTGGGAGGTCTAGCAGTAAGTTGTCGTTTCCTACGACGACTTACTTTTCACGACACTCGCAAAGGAGGTCGTCGTGGGAAACGACAACCTCCTACTCACTCCACATACTCTTGCCGCTTCACCAGCGTAAAAAAGTCATCCTCCAATTCCAAATAGCCATAATCATAGCAAAAGTGATACTCCTTGCCAGCTTTTGTCCGATAGATGTTCGTGAAGTAATTGAATTGAAAACCTCTTTCAATTAGTTTGTTGCGATGTACTTTTGCTTTCCCCCGTGGGTTGAGTTCAATTAAAATACGACGATTTCTGCGCAAGATATTGTTGATGTTGCGCATCGTATTGTTGCTATTTTTATTGAGTTGATTGTTGTAGGCACTGCGACAGTCGGCATCACAAAATTTCTTGTCTTTTCTGCCAGTGAGTGCTTCGCCACATTCTAAACATTGCCGTTTTTTTGCCATTGTGTTATTTTCAATAGTTGAGTTTCAATCTAAAAAATATACGTATTGGAAACACATAGGCACATAGTACATATAGGATTTCCGCTAAAGACAGAAGGGCATAGCTCCTAATTTTCAATGTACAATATAAAGAATCTAGAGGACTTCCGCCAAACCATAGATGCTGCCGCCGACATAAGTTAAGTCATTTTCATTCATTTCTTTTCTAGCAGCATCTAAAGCTTCTTCCATACTGCTATAAGCCTTTCCTTTCAACTGATGAGCAATCGCGACTGTCGCCAATTGATCGGCCGCCAATCCACGAGGCACATCTGCTTTCGCAAAATAATAGGTTGCTTGTTTAGGAAAGAGCGGCAAAATCTTATTCAATTCCTTATCTGCCGAAAAATTGAGGACGATGTGTAGTTGCTCATGTGGCAGTTGCTGTAAGAATTCCATGGCGGCTCGAATACCCGCTTCGTTGTGTGCGCTGTCGCCTAGGATCAAAGGATGTTCAGCAATGATGTGCCAACGTCCGATGAATTGGGTCAATGCTTTTACATTTGCCAACCCGTGTCGTACTTTTTTCTCTTCTATTTTAAGAAAATCAGTATTCAAAACGTCCAGTGCTTGCAAGCAGGTTTGTAGATTGTAGCGTTGATAATTGCCAATACTATTGAGTTGTAAATCGCTGTAAGTCAATTCATTATTTTGGAAAATATTGTAAGTAGAATACTGCAAATTACTAGCTGTCAATTTCGCTTCGTAGTGGTCACTTGCATAAATTATCGAAGCATTTTCTTGTCGTGCTTTTTGCTCAAAAACAGAGGTGATTTCCGCTTGTCGCTCACCGATAACCACAGGCGTATTCGACTTGATGATGCCAGCTTTGGCACTCGCTATTTCAGGCAACGTATCGCCCAAAAATTGTTGATGATCGAAACTGATATTCGTGATGATACTTAAAATAGGCTGAACAATATTCGTAGAATCCAACTCGCCGCCCAAACCAGTTTCTATGACGGCGACATCGACTTCTTGCTGGGCAAAGTACTCAAAACTCATCGCCACGGCTAGTTCAAAAAAAGAAGGTTGAATCGCCTCAAAATCTGTTTTATAGTTTTGGACAAAATCAATCACAAACTCTTCACTGGCATACGTTCCATTGATCTTGATACGCTCCCGAAAGTCACGGTAATGAGGCGACGTATGCAGCCCAACTTTTAATCCATGCGCCTGCAAAACGGCAGCTAAAAAATGAGCCGTTGATCCTTTTCCATTGGTGCCAGCTAAATGGATGACTGGATACTTTGTTTGTGGCTGATCGAGCATAGCACAAAGGGCGCGAATATTGCTTAAATCTTTTTTATAGGCGACACTCCCAATGCGTTGAAACATAGGCAATTGGCGAAAGAGATAGTCGAGGGTTTGTTGATATGTCATAGTCGATGAATAGAGGACAAACGAAGGTACGCTTTCAGTTTTATTCCGATGAATAGCCGAAGATAGCTACTTTGTGCATTAACGAAACCGAAAAGCAGGAAAGTTGTTATCTATTCGTTCTTACATTAGAACAGGTAAAACAGCACACATGGCATCCGAACAAAAACCCATCATCCTATCCATAGACGATGATCCACAAGTATCGCGTTCGTTGCGGCGCGATTTGCGGAATGAATATAAAGACGAGTATCGAATCATCAGCACGACTTCCGCGAATGAAGCATTGGAATCACTCAAAACTTGGAAGCAGAAAGGGGAAGAAATCGCGCTATTCTTATCCGACCAGCGGATGCCAGAAATGCTGGGTGTGGAGTTTTTGACAGAGGCTAAAAAACTGTATCCAAAAGCGAAGCGTGTGCTGTTGACGGCTTACTCGGATATTGATGCGGCAATTAAGGCGATCAATGACGTACATCTAGACTACTACTTACAAAAACCTTGGAATCCGCCAGAAGAGAAACTGTATCCTGTCCTGTCCGATCTATTATTCGATTGGCAGTCGTCTTACAAACCTGCCTTCCGAGGCATTCGCGTCATTGGCTATCAGTATTCGCCCAAGTCGCATCGCATTAAAGACTTTCTAGCTGGCAATTTGCGTCCGTATCAATGGCTAGATATTGAATCGAGTGAAGAGGCGAAAGAGTTATTGAAGCTAAACGATTTAGAATTAAAAGAGCTACCTGTCATCTTTTTTGAGGACGGCAGCCATCTTGCTGATCCTTCTTTGCAAGAATTAGCGAGTAAAGTGGGTTTGAATCCCAATGCAAAATCAGATCTGTATGATGTGGTCATCATTGGGGCTGGTCCTGCTGGATTGGCGGCTGGTGTGTACGGCGGTTCGGAAGGTTTGAATACCTTATTGATCGAAAAACGAGCACCTGGCGGACAAGCTGGTACAAGTTCGCGCATCGAAAACTATTTGGGCTTTCCAAGTGGATTGAGTGGGGCGGAATTGACCAATCGAGCCTTGACGCAAGCTAGACGATTTGGCATTGAATTTTTGTCGCCTCAAGAGGTAACAAACATCACGCTGGAAGGAAATTACAAGCAATTGCATCTAAAAGACGGAAATATCGTCAATAGCAAAGCAGTCGTCATCTCCACAGGTGTGGATTACCGAAAATTACCTGCCGAGAACGTTGATAACTACACTGGCGCAGGCGTCTACTATGGTGCAGCGACGACCGAAGCAGCTGCTTGCCGAAACAAGAAAGTCTACCTCGTTGGTGGTGGCAATTCGGCTGGGCAAGGCGCTGTTTATTTATCTCAGTTTGCTGAACAAGTTACTATTCTAATTCGCAAGCCAGACTTAACATCGAGTATGTCTTCGTACTTAATCGACCAAATTGATGGCATCGAAAACATCGCGGTACAAGGTCATCGAGAGATTGTCAAAGCTTGTGGCGATAGTCATTTACAAGAGCTAGTTATTCGAGATTTAGAAGATGATTCGACTTATTCTGTTCCTGCTGATGCGCTTTTTGTTTTCATTGGTGCACGACCGTATACCGACTGGCTAGAAGGTAATTTGATTAGAAATGATAAAGGCTATATTGAAACTGGTAGCAGCCTAAACAATTACCATGATTTTCGCCAAACTTGGCCAACACAACGCGAACCGTTCTTACTAGAAACCTGTATTCCAGGCGTTTTCGCGGCTGGCGATGTCCGCGCTGGTGCCATGAATCGAGTAGCTTCTGCGGTGGGTGAAGGGGCTACCGCGATTAAATTTGTGCATGAGTATTTGGCGCAGATTTAGTAGTGAGATTGTGAGATCGCTTTGCTTTGAGATGTGAGATCGCTTCGCTTTGAGACTTTCACATACCTTCTATAAAACGCTGAGCTATCTACTCTTCTGTCTAACAATCTCACATCTCACAATCTCACATCTTATCTTACGCTTTCTTCGGCACGACTTTATTCAATACAATTCGACCACGACGACGCTTCTTTCCAAAGGGTGTATCCATAATTTCTTGCCAATAACCATCCAATTTATTATCGGACTCAAAGATGCTACGTTGATGGACGAATTGGTATTTTTTGTAGTGCGTGGGCGTGGCGTCGAAGCCTTCGGTTTGGACAAACTCCAACTCTTGTAAGCGCAAGGAATGATCGCTGTACAATTGTCCTTTTACTTCCATTTCGATGATCTCACCATCTTCCAAATGAATGAGCGTGCGTCCTTTGATCTTAGCTCCTTTCACCTCCAAAAACAACTCAAACGGACGTCCGTTGGTTGCTTCTAACGTCCCTAATGTGATAAAGCCTTTCCACTGCCCACTTAAATACTTATTGAGTGATTGGGCAGAAAGAGTAGTCATACTGGAGAGTAACGTGAATAGTAAAATCAATCGCATGGACATCATATTGTGTCAAATAGTAACGTAAAAACAATTCATACTAATTATCTAGCTAGCTATAAGGATGCTAATTTTCGGTAAAAAGTTAGGGAATGGGGACTTTTTCAGACAAAATGAGGAAATATAGTGCGCCAATTTGGAAAACCCGCCACTTATCAGTTGATAGGTTCAATGTAGAATTGGCTAACGATATTTTATCCTGATGGGATAGGCAACGTATACTATCTCGTA
>CAYLPW010000142.1:0-12859 GCA_964385665.1 uncultured Saprospiraceae bacterium | reverse complement strand
ACAGCTATGCGTATACGGAACCTTGGCTGACGATTTTGTTGCGGAAAGGGGAGGAAGATTAAGACTTCAAGAATAACGTCTTTAATTCAATGGAATTGATCTTGCTGAAGAACACATTGCTAGTTTCGTATATCTAAGCCCTGATCTTTGTCTTATTTTCGCAATAGCCAAAACCTCACGCAATAAATAGCCACCTTTTCGTAGTTTTGTACTCCACAGACACAGAACAACAAACGTTTCACCTTTTCCGTGCAGTACAATTCGTTCATTTATTGTACCAATTGCATATGAGAGTTCTTATACGCTATACTCGATTTTTTACCCTATTCCTTTTATTTTCTTCTTTAGGTTGTGGCGATTTGCCAGAAAACTTAGGTGGTGTCGTAGAAGAGTTTCGACTGTTCCGCGAAGAGTCCATTTTTGCTATTGACGAAGCTATCGTTTCTGTCGAAAACGGCTTAATGAATGGAACAGATGCCGTGAAAACACTAGGGCGACAACTCGACCAATCCATACAAGATGTACTCGTTTACAACACGCCCTTTATTTTGGATAAGTTGACAGGCGAAGCCAATAGTGCTATTTTTTGTACGTCTGACTTTGCTGCTAATCGTGCATTATATTACATGCGGACGATGAAAGCGGAATTACTCACTGGCGAACTGCCCGAACCACCGCCACCTACCATTTGCCAGTCCTCTATCAACAATATCGACTTAAATGCGCCAGAAGGTATCCGCAGCATATTGACGATCTATGGATACGATTTTATTCAAAAAGATTCTTTCGAGGTGTTTTTTGTCGATAATGAAGGAAAAGGTGTACCCTTAGAAAATAGCATTCTATTTCAGACTGACTACGAGTTTACCATCAATTTGTCGGCTTATGCAGACAGTTTTATGGAGCAGTGGGATTATCTGTCCATCCGCTTCAATAAGGAAGAAATGTTCGCCATTAGCATCGTACAGACTCGTGACACTGAGCCGCTAGTAGAAACAAAATATGTCAGTATTCCCAAGTTTGGCTATCTGCCTCCACTCACCAATGGCGATCGTGATTTTGGAGGCAATGGACCAAAAGTAGTGGTACATGCGCGACTTCGCCACAATCGTAAACAAGCGTATGTGGAAATATATATGTTGGCGGAAGAAACAAGATCGGACTGGACGCGCGCCGAAGGTTGGAGCAATCCACTTTATTACTACACCGCTCCAGAAGGTTGGCACATCAAAGGTATAGAGGGCGAGACAGACTTTATGGACTTAATTAACTACACGGACGATGACGATCAAGTCGATATTTTCTTCACCACGCTAGGACAAGCAGAAGTGACAGGAGCTTCGCCAGGCGATGATGTGGGCGTACGTACACAAGTCAATATCAATTTTAGCTATCGCGTCCCTATTTTGGTGGAAGAAGATTGATGTCTGGGAAATTGGTTCAAATGGTTCAATTGGTTGACTACGACTCAATTGTTCATTGCTCACTGATAATTGAAAACATGAAAAAATATATACTTCTTTTCGTTCTTCTTTCCATTTCTACCAGTGGTTGGGCGCAACAAAAAGCGGAACGCATCCTAAAAGCAGATCCTTTAGCTCTATTTGCATCCAGTGTGGGCATCCGACTAGAACAGGTCATGAGCGACCAGTACAGCCTGCAAGTAGGCGGTTCGTTTACCAGTCAAGCGGTCACCCTTTGGGAAGGACTAGAAGGTCGCGCCAATGGGTACAGCATTAACTTTCAAGGACGTCGTTATTTCTTGCCAGGCTACGAAACCAATGGTCGCATTGCACCTGAAGGCGTGTATCTAGGCATTTGGGGACGCTACCAACATTTGGATACTAAACTGCGCATCGGTAACGATCAAGCAGATATGCTGAATGGTGCAGCTTACAGTGGTGGACTACTAGCAGGGTGTCAGTTTTGGGTGCGCTATCAACAGCGTAACCTTTTTATGTTGGATGCTTTCATGGGGGCTGGCTATAAAGTGGCGGACTATTCTGGTCGATTTGCAGAAGCAGGTCGCTTGATTGATTATGCGCGTTCGGGCATTGTGCCTCGCTTAGTGGTGTCGGTTGGATTTCCTTTATAAAAGATCATTGTTTCAGCCTAAGGCAGCCCAGTCCTACGATCATCTCCTTTTCACGGATTCATTTTCCTACTTTTGCCCTTCCTCTTCAAGAAATAAGCAGTATCAAATCTGACCAACAATTAGGTGAGGTCATTAGCGCATTCAAATCAGACTATGAAGCTTTGGCAAAAGGAAACACAAATCGATCAGCAAATTGAGCGATTTACGGTAGGGCAAGATCGGGAACTCGACTTAGTGTTAGCACCATACGATGTGTTAGGCTCATTGGCGCATACGCAAATGTTGGCATCTATTGATCTGCTGACAGCGGACGAGTTGGAGCGTATTCATGGAGAGCTTAAATGCATCTATCACGATGCCGTAGCCGACCAATTTGTGATCGCCCCTGAAATGGAAGACGTGCATTCTCAGGTAGAATTTCTACTGACGGAACGCTTAGGTGAAGTAGGCAAAAAAATTCATAGTGGACGCTCTCGCAATGACCAAGTGCTGGTCGATTTGCGCCTATACTTTCGAGCAGTCATCGAGTCAATAGCCACCGCTGTGCGCGATTTTGCTACGACTTTGTTGGCATTAAGTGAGCAGCATAAAGACGTATTGTTGCCAGGCTATACGCATCTGCAAGTGGCGATGCCCTCTTCATTTGGGTTGTGGTTTGGGGCATATGCAGAATCCTTGGCAGATGATTTACGTCTATTGGAAAGTACCTACCACATTGTCAATCAAAACCCATTAGGTTCGGCAGCTGGCTATGGCTCTTCGTTTCCATTGGATCGAGAACTGACTACCCAATTATTGGGTTTTGAAGACCTCAACTACAATGTCGTTCATGCACAAATGGGAAGAGGAAAAACAGAACTCTTTCTAAGTTATGCGTTGGCAGGTATTGGACACACTTTGAGTCGACTGGCAATGGACGTTACTTTATACAGTAGCCAAAATTTCAATTTCTTGAAGTTGCCAGACGAACTGACGACTGGTTCTAGCATCATGCCACACAAAAAGAATCCAGACGTTTTTGAACTGATTCGCGCCAAATGCAACCAACTGCAAGCTGTACCACAAAGTATTAGTTTAATCACGAGTGGACTACCATCTGGCTATCATCGCGATTACCAACTACTAAAAGAAAATATCTTTCCAGCTATCGAATCGGTACAGGACTGCTTACATATTGCAAACTACGCGATGCAGCAGATCGAATTGAACAAAGACATCCTCAACGATGCCAAATATGATTACCTTTACACCGTAGAAGTAGTCAACGATGCAGTCCTTAATGGCGTTCCGTTTAGACAAGCTTATCAAGACGTGGGAAAAGCAGTGGAAGAGGGGACGTATCGCTTTGATGGCGAACTCCTGCATACCCATTTAGGTAGTTTAGGGAATTTATGTACTGAGCAGATTCAAGCAAAGATCGCTCATAGTTGGAGAGGCTTTCAGTTTGAAAAAGCAAAGCAAGCAATTGAGCAGCTACTGGCATAGTCGAAAGCAACCTGTATAAGCACCTTACATTACCAATAATAGATTTAGACATCATCTAACATTTAATATCTCGATTGAAAATGAAATATCCGATTGTCCTTACCTTTTGTAGCCTATTCTTTCTATACAGCTGCGACAATGAACTCGAACTAACAGCCGATTGGGAAAATATTCCTATTGTCTATGGTATATTGAGTGAAGACGAAGACATACAATATATCCGCGTTGAAAAAGTATTCCTTGATCCTGAAACGAATGCGTTGATTTTGGCACAAAATCCTGACTCCATTTATTACCAAAACGCAACTGTACAGTTGGAACGTCCAAGCACAAATGAAGCGATCTTGCTGGAGCGAGTAGATGCTGTAAAAGAAGGCTTTCCACGAGACCCGGGCGTGTTTGTCAGCGATCCCAACATCCTATACAAGTTAGATCTGAGCGATAGTGACCCACTACAAGGAGGTGAGCGAGTCGTGCTGCAAGTAATCGATGATCGAGATAATGTACTCGCGAGTGCAGAAACGCGCATTGTGGAAGGTTTCACGCTAGTCAATGGTCAGCCTGGTGATCCACTGACACTGAGTGAGTATGATCGTCCAGTGCGTATTTCTTGGCGACCACAAGGTGAAGTAGCTGCTATATATGATGTACAGATGACCATCAATTACGAGGAAAGTTTGCCGACAGATGCCACTCAGTTTGTTGACAAATCTTTGACTTGGGTGATCGCAAGGAACTTACTACGCGACAACGATGACCGCATGGGTATTCAGTTTTCAGGAGAGGATTTTTATCGCTTCATAGATGGTGCATTAGAACCTGCTCCCAACCAGATTCGTCGACTCATAGATTTAGACGTTACTATTTCTGCGGCAGGTGATGAGTTAGCTCAATACATCCGAGTTCGTCAAGCTAATACAGGAATTACCAGCTCACAAATCGTACCTACTTTTTCCAACGTAGAAAATGGACTAGGGCTATTCTCTTCATCAGCTGAAGTGAGTAAAGAGGCTATTCGAATTACGCCAGCTTCTTTGGACTCTCTAGCACAGGGGTTTTATACACGTGATTTGAGTTTTGAGTAGTAATAGCTATTTTTTAAATAGCTATTTTGACGATTTCACATACTGACAAAAACGAAAACAAATGTCCAACCGTCGATCATTCATTAAGCAAGGCGCACTAGGGGCTGTTGCTTTACCTGCATTCTCTCTTTCGACTACTACAAAGCAATCCTCTATTGAATTGCCTGAACAGTTGACCGTTCTTTTTCAAGGCGATTCCATCACCGACGCTCATCGCAATCGGCAAGCTTACTACGCCAATCAAGCGAACGGTTTTGGAAATGGCTATGCCCTGTACTCGGCAATTCAATTAGCAGGACAACATCCTACGACTGATTGGATTTTTTATAACAGAGGAATCAGTGGGCACAAAGTACCACAGCTAGCAGATCGCTGGCGAGAGGACGCTTTGCATTTGCAACCTGATGTGCTGAGTATATTGATTGGTGTCAATGACTATTGGCATACACTCAATTGGGACTATAAAGGCAACGCAAACAGCTATCGAGATGACTATCGAAAACTGCTAGAACGCACCAAAAAGGCATTGCCAAACGTCAAATTATTAATAGCAGAACCTTTCTATCTCACCGAGGGAACTGCCATAGATGCCCCAAAATGGCAAAAAGACTTTCCCGCGTATCAGGCTGTAGCACGATCAATAGCAGAAGAATACAATGCGGTGTTGATACCTTTTCAAAAAGTATTTGATGATGCGCTAAAAATAGCTCCGACTAGTTATTGGGCAGCAGACGGTGTACATCCTTCTTTCGCTGGAAGCTACTTGATGGCAACTGCTTGGTTAGCAGGGTTTAAAAAATTATACCGTTAAAATTTAGAAGGGGATTGTAGAATCATTACGCGTATGAATACTGTATAAGTTGCTGATTCATAGTTGTTTATTCATTGAAAGGAGTAAGAAGGTAAGCTTTCTTACTCCTTTTATTTTACACATATTTTATTAGGGCTGCATTTTGTCTACTATTCTTTGAAACTCGTACTTAGAACTACCGTAAGACTATTATAGTGGCTTCCCTGTATGCGTTGAAGTCCTAAAAGCAAATAACGATTTAAGTATAAGAAACGCACACAATATCTCATCTCGGTACTACGAGAACAATAGCGTCCACATTCAACAAGAAAACAGCGGCTCTAAGCTGCACATTAGTCATCAATTGTGGTCATTCTTATACCTAACAGAAAAAAATAGATTGTCTAACCAACCGACATCCGACTAAGGATGAGGGTGGGGTAGATGTCACCGGAGCTCCCAATAGATGTATTAGTTGAAGGGGCTAATAGTAGTTGCGCTTTTGAGTGCAACTGTATCTGGGGGCTCCATTTTTTGAATCAACTGACAAGGGGCGTTCTTGTAGAGGACACTCTTTTGCTTTCTTATATTAGTTTAGGTAAAGGGTGGCAGCTAGGTTGTCCCCTTTATTCCTTTTCTAAATGAGCTACTTTTTTCTAAGCCTCAATAAGCCGATCCGTAACATATCATAGCGGTTTATACATCAACAAAAGCAGGTAGATTGTCAACTTTAGATGAGTTCTTGTAGGAAAATTCTTCCCTACATTGTATATTTGAGGCACAAAGTATTTGAATAAAGCTATAGCAGCACCTTCCAATTCACTACGCCATCCCTGATTTAATATAGATTTGTTGTCTTTTTGTGACAGCTAACGCAGCCAGTATTTTCATTTTTTATTAACTAAACTCATATCCCACGATGAAATATCTTCTATCTATTGCTCTCTTCTTTGGTATATCCATGAGTCTGCAAGCGCAAACAGTTATTGACTTCACTGATCCTAGTACGCCCGTCTTTGGAACAGACATTCGAGTCGTCGTCAATGGTGTCGCTCTATTACCTTCCGGGGATGTGGATGCAGACGGTGATGTAGATATGGATGACTATACTGTATGGCAATCTCGCAACAGTGAAGTAACAGAGTACGCTGTTAATGGTGGCGCAGACTTAAACTTGGATGGCGTTATTAATGCTATTGATGTGACCTACTTCTTATTCCCAAATCTGGGACTAGTATCTCAGATCCCCTAGTTCTATCAAAGAGCAGTTAACTTATATTATTTTGCCTTTCATAAACGAAAACAATCATGAAATCTATATACACCTTCCTCTTCATGCTATGTATGACTAGTTCTGCACTATATGCACAGCAATTCAATGCTCACTTTAGCAATCCAGAAGTAGATAACTTAGGCGCACCAAGTGAGTTGTGTGTCGAACTAGAACTTTCTTATACCGCTACCGCTACCTTAGGATTTTCTAATTTTGTTTTTGATTTTGATGAAACTGTATTGACCAACCCAAGAGTAGCACAAAGTTACCTCAATAGTGAATATGATGTAAGTGCCGTTACCACTACTGCTTTAAGTGGAGCTGGCTTAGGTGATGTAGCAGACATACGACTAACATATGATTTTGCGAATGGAGTAGATGAATTGACTTTGACAGGTGAGACTAACTGTAGTTCTACAACAGGCATAGCACGTGTATGTTTCGATGTGTTAGATGCAGGTGTGACTACTGATCTGATCTGGGTATATGATGGTAGTGGTTCTACAACAGCGACCAACGTAAACACACACATCAGCAGTCTGACGAGTACTACAGGAACTCAGTTAGATGCGAATAGCACAACGAGTGGTGACTGTAGCCTGACAGATATTAGTATTGATATCGCTAATACACCGAGTTCTGGTGGAGGTGTAAGTTGTGAGCAATTTATCACGTACACAAGTACAACCATCGGTTCAGGTACTTACCAAGCAGTTGATGATATTGAAACAGTCAATAATGTAACGGTCGCATCAGGTAGTACAGTCACATTAGATGCCGGCAACACCATCATTCTACGTCCAGGATTTGTAGCAGAAAACGGCTCTGCTTTCGTGGCTCGTATCGGAGGATGTACAGTCAGTCTTCAAGATGATGAGCTACTAGCAGAAAGCAGAAGTGAGTCAGTCTTCAGTGAAGAAATGAAAATCGAAGTGACTCCAAATCCCGTATACAGTGAAGCACGCATTCGCTTCTACAGTCCAGCAGAAGAATATGTTACTGTTAGTATCTATGACATGAACGGGAAGGTAGTCGAACAGCTACACCAGCAATATGCAATGGAGGGCTGGAATCAGTTGACTTTTTATCCAAAAAACTTAAGCAGCGGATTGTATTTTGTGAGTGTGCAGAGCCGACATACGGTAAAAACAGAGCGATTGGTTGTGCAAGCTAACTAAACACAAAATGACCCAAAGCTGGAAGACATATTGACAAGCTTTTAGCTGTTCTTAATAGTTGTAAATCGGAATCGTTGCTTGACACGGTTCCGATTTTTTGTTTTAAGGCATCTGTGATACTCATTCTGCGCCTAGCACGACTTAGTGGTATTGGACAGTACTAAGAGACCTGCAATAGGTAGTAGAACAACAGTCGTGACAAAACTATTTGACAATCAATGTGTTACATAAATAGAACAAGTTATTCGTTCCTATATTTTTTTTTCAAAAACAAACAAAATCATTTATGAGTAAGGAGACTTATTTGACTAAAGCCATGAAGTGGGTAAAGAAAAAAGCCACTAGCACACCTAAAGCGAACTTTGAAGGTTATGAAAAGCCGAAAGCGTTCATCAGGAAAAGTTCAGAAGAAGAAATTCGTCCTGATTTTAGTTTTATCGGACAGCGAGGAGCTAAAAACTATATGGATATTGCGATGAAGCAAGAGAATACTACACGATTGGTGACTCGTTGGAAATTGTTCAGTATGTTAGCTAAAGCGAAAAGTGGAAAGCTCTATTTATTAGCTCCTAGAGGACATAAAGCATTCACCAATGACTTAGTGTCTAAATACAACATCAATGCGGTAGTACAGTCGATTTAAACCTGTTACTACTTGCCCTATTAGCCAGAAAGCATATTACATCATCCAAGCAGAACAGCTTGGGTGTACTATGCTTCTTTGCTCAACAAGCCTTACACCACCAACTTCTCAAAGTGGATCGGAAACTCCTTCATTAGCTTTCCAGTGGCATGATAGATCGCATTCGCAATCGCAGGTGCCATACTGATCAGACCAATCTCGCCAATTCCTTTAATGCCCAGTTCATTCACAATTTCGTCTTTCTCCTCTACAAAAATGACATCCATCTCATGAATATCCGCGTGGACAGGAATATGGTATTCTGCTAGGTTTGGATTGACGTACTTTCCAGTATGTACATCCAATAAGGTTTCTTCTCGCAATGCTTTGCTGACGCCCCAAACCATGCCACCCAAAATTTGGCTACGCGCCGTTTTTGGATTCATAATTCTGCCAGCAGCAACTGCGGTGACTGCTCTTGTGACATTAACGACGCCCAGTTCTTCATCTACTTCTACTTCCACAAAAGTTGCACTGTGCGCAGCACGCGTATATTGTTTGAGCTTCAACGGGTTAGGAATGTTGGATTTGGTGACTGAAATAGATTCACCACCATTCGCTGCGATGATGTCCTTTAGTGCAATAGTCAATGTAGCATCTTTTGCAGAACGCATCCAACCATCCTCGAAGATCATATCTTCTACATCGTTATCGGCAAAAGGAGAATCTTCTATTTTTTTCGCTTGCTTAAATAACTCTTTTTTCAAAGCTCGGCAAGCAACTTTAATCGCTGAACCAATGACGCCCGTCGTATAAGAACCACCTTGAATAGGAGAGAGGGGCATTTTGCTATCGCCATGTTCAAAACTTACTGCATCTAGACTCAGACCCAGCTGGTCAGCAGCGATTTGAGTCATCACCGTATTCGTACCCTGTCCGCTGTCGTTCACTGCACTTTTGATGGTCAAGTGTCCATTGGCATCTAAGATAGCCTCTGCTCGCGCTGGCAACATGATCGCATCCCAAATACCAGAACTCATACCATAACCCACTAGTCGATTGCCTCGCTTCATACTGCGCGCTTCAGGCTTTCGCTCTGACCAACCGAACCGCTCCGCACCCTGTCTATAACATTCACGTAGTTCTTTGCTAGAAAAAGGACGGTCTTCGGTCACGTCGCGCTCGGAGTAATTACGCAGCCTAAGTTCTAAGGGATCTATATTCATTTGGTAGGCTAAAGCATCCATTGCTGTCTCGATAGCGTGCATACCTGTACTACCGCCTGGCGCACGCATATCCATAGGCGTGAAGGTGTCTACTGGAACTAGATAGTATTCCAATAAGCTATTGGGAGCTGGATAGAGCATATTGCCCCAATTGACGACTACTTCATTATAATCCTCAAAGCGAGAAGTTTCTGCAATAGCTTTGTGGTTGATGGCTGTCACTTTTCCATCTGCATCTGCTCCAAATCGTACGGTCTGCAAAGTCTGTGGACGATGCCCAAATGTATACATTTGCTTTCTATCCATGACCACTCGCACATTCCGTTTCAGTTGTAAGGCTGCCATCACACACAACAACAGTTGATACTGTGGACGCAGTCCCGAACCAAAACTTCCACCAATATAAGGCGCGACCACCCGCACATTTTTCATAGATAATCCAAACACATTGGACACTAGAATCTGCGAATTGTTTGTCCCCTGTGTCTTGTCATAAATCGTAAGTTTTCCATCGCCTTCGTAAACAGTCGTCGTAGCGAACAGTTCCATTGGATTGTGGTGTTCTGTGCCGTGTTGGTAGTCTGCCTCAAACTTGAAAGTAGCTTTTTCGTAGGCTTCTTCAAAGTTGCCTTTTGGACTCGGTGGTAGTGGTTTGATGATGGTGGCTAGTCCTTTGCTCGGCTTCTTCGCATGCTCCAAATTATTTTGGATGTCTACGTCGTACGCTTCGTGTTCGTAGGTGACACGCAGACGAGAAGCTGCATAACGAGCGGTCTCAAACGAATCCGCCACTACCAAGGCAATAGGCTGCCGATTGAACTTGATTTTGTTGTCGTAGAGGGGCTTGAACGGCGAACCTGGAGGCGCGTCCATGTCGGTGTATAAGATATCGAACCAAGCTAATTTTGGACGATTGTTGTGCGAGATGATGTCTACTACACCTGGAATGCTTCGCGCGATGCTTTCATCGATTTCTAAGATTTCACCCTTCGTCGCTGCACTATTCACGATATAGCCATATAGCAAATCAGGCACATTGTGGTCGGCGGCATAGTTAGCCTTGCCTGTTACTTTTTCGTACCCTTCTAGTCTACTTGTCGCTCGCCCGATTTGTGGCTGTTGCGCGTGAGATGGCTTCGTCATATCGTGAATGTTTTGAAGTAAGAACTTCGTTTTGAAGTGAAATGCTTACCTTTTTAATGTGTAGAACACATCTAGTTATAAAGATGGTGGTGCACCAGGACGTTGCGTTTCCTTAGGATTCAATGCCATCCGACAATTGCGTACAATGGCTTTTTTAGCTAATGGAATCTTGAATGCGTTGTACTGAAAACCCACTGCTCCTTCCATGATGATAGCTGCAGCAGCTGCAAAATTTTCGTCAGTAGTTGTTTTACCGATCAAGAAGTCTTCTGCTTCCAATACCCGCCAAGGTTGATGCGCGACGCCACCTAGCGAAATGCGTGCTTTTTGAATCGTATTGCCTGCCAGTTTAAAACCTGTTGCCACACTTACCAACGCAAACGCATACGAATTGCGGTCGCGCAACTTGAGGTACGAGTAGTGGTCGGCGTAGCCTTCTGCTGGCAGATCAATAGCAGTAATTAACTCATCAGGTTGCAAATTGTTATCCAGTTCTGGTGTGTCGCCAGGCAGACGATGAAAATCTTTGAACGGAATACTGCGTTCGCCCGAAGAACCTTTTACCTGCACCACCGCTTCCAAAGCCGATAGTGCAATGCACATATCCGATGGAAACGTAGCGATACATGTTTCACTATGTCCGACAACGGCATGTAGTCGATTGTGTCCTTCGATAGCTGGACATCCAGAACCTGGTACTCGTTTGTTGCAAGGCGAATTGAAGTCATAGTAGTAGTAGCAGCGCGTACGTTGTAGCAGATTGCCACCGTTAGTCGCTGAATTACGGATTTGTGCAGAAGCACCTGCTAAAATTGTATGTGAGAGTAGGGGATAGCGTTCCTTTACAAGCGGATGATGTGCAGTATCTGCATTACTCACCATAGCTCCTAGTCTCAAACCGCCATCTGCTGTCTCTTCTATTGTTTGCAGCTCTGCCAGAGAATTAATGTCGACTAAGGTATCTGGATGTACCAGATTGTATTTCCAGCGGTCGATCAAATTCGTGCCTCCTGCTAAGAAAAATGTATCTTCTCCTTGTCCGATATGTTCTACGGCTTCGTCGGTAGTTGCTGCCCGTTGGTAGTTGAAGTTATTCATAGTGCTTGCGCTTTTACGTCCATAATAGCATCAATAATATTCGGATTTGCCCCACAACGACAAAGGTTGCCACTCATGGAGTCTTTGACTTCTTCTAAAGTATGTACTTCGCCTTCTTCTAACATCCCGATGGCGCTACAAATTTGTCCAGATGTACAATAGCCACATTGGAAAGCATCGTGTTCAATAAAGGCTGCCTGCATAGGATGTAGCTCACCGTTTTGACTAATGCCTTCGATGGTAGTGATGTGGCTTCCTTCCTTCATCACCGCCAGTGTCAAACAACTTAAAATACGTTTACCATCGCACAGTATGGTACATGCTCCACACTGTCCATGGTCACAGCCTTTCTTGCTACCAGTCAAATCTAGATGATCTCGAAGCGCGTCTAGCAAACTGACCCAAGAACCCACGACGAGCTGTTCAGCGCTACCATTGACAGTCAATTGCAATTCGTGTAGTTGTCTATTTTCTTGTACTTGCATAGGCGTGAGTTGTGGAAAAGGCAATAGGAAATATAGAGGGGAACGGCAAAGGATAGAAGATGTTCATTACCTTGTAGTTTGATGAGGTTTCGTTCTCTTTGCTTAGTCTACTTTCAACAAAAGTTGAACCCCGAAAGCTTTTAAGACTCGCCGTAATTATCCCGATAGCTATCAATATGCCTGCACAGCATTTAGAAATAGGAAACCCTGTGTCCCTTTTCTAAATAGATTAGCCACAGAATAATCTAGTGGCTACTTGCATACTTCATTTTTGAATTTGGTACAAGCTTCCTTTTTGAGAATTCTATTTATATGTTCTCGTGAGGTGTGAACGCTGTTAGGTGTTTAGGGGAATGACCGTTTTGTTGAACAATATGGA
>CAYLPW010000141.1:4677-12867 GCA_964385665.1 uncultured Saprospiraceae bacterium | reverse complement strand
TATTCAAACCCACTGCAGATTCGATGGAACGTGCACCGATATTATAAGGAGGCACAATGCCATTGACGACGATCGGCAGAAAGAAATTACCGCCGTCTGTGCTACGCTCTAAAGTGTAGGTCGTTTTGATGTTTTCTGCTCCTAAACGGATATTGAAAAAAGTGGTTGGGTCTTCATTCTGCCGCGTGAATGTAAAGCGATAAATGATTTCGTCACCAGGAACAGACGCATCATTGTCGATGTGAATTTCATATCGGATGTTTTCTCCAAAGGAATAGTAATTCGGACCCCCAAACGGTAACTGCCCTGGAATATAATTGGCAATAATGGTGATCATATCGGGATTGTCGGGACTCCGAAAAGCATACAAATCGGTATTGTCTGCTAAGGGGTCGTTGGCGATCAGTGGTGCTTCTCTGTGGCTGGATGCTTGAGCAGTATTCGCTACCGCACACAACAAGAGGAGGAGTATCCACTGCTGGATGAGTTCAATTTTAAACATAAAATATAGTTGTATATTAATTAAATTTAGTCGTTAGAAAAGTCGATTGCCCTACCAAAAAAGGCATAGCTACGCCCTGGCTAGAATATGGCGATACCTACTCTAGCAGTCTCACTTTACCTTCTGATTCAATAGAGAGAATAAAAGTTCAGCATTGATCGTAGGAAGACTTTCTTTCCTTGCGCTTATGATATATACGAAGTGAAGGAAGGTATTGGATCATTCATAGCTAAAATTCTTTTATGTAGGTTAGCAAATCTGGTTTCCTGCAACCCTGTTTGATGCTGTAAAATAGGTACAACAGCTATAAAGAAGGAGCTTTTCTGAACTGCCTAAACCTTGTAATCGGTATAGACACCTATGCGCAATATTTTCTGCCAAAGAGCCATCTATTGCTAACAGTAAAGTGTGCATACGTAATCCTTTAGGTGGGTGGATCAAATTTTATCTAGTTTAATTTTATCATTTAAACTTTCCTGTTGCCTATTATATATTTAATAACTTCGCCCTACGAACGCTTATTTTTTTCTATCAAATTTCCTTAAGCTGTTGAATCATACAGAAGACAAAATCATTATTGAACTCCTGTCAACTAACGCGAAAGCAGCGGTGGCACTCATCCTATCGAAGTATGGGGATGCATTGCAGGGGGTCATTTATGAGATTGTCCAATCGAGGGAAGTAGCCGAGGAAGTGCTACATGATACCTGTATTAAAGCATGGAAAAAAGCGGCTGAATACGATGCCTATAAAGGTCGGCTGTTTACTTGGCTATTGGTCATCGCTAGAAATTCGGCAATTGATAAAACGCGTTCCAAAGAGTTTCGGCAGTCTCGAAAATCTGATCAATTTACTTCTTCTTTACACAACGATATTTCGCTCAGTGAATCTCCTCGTTACAAAGATGTAGGCTTGCATCAAGTGCTAGGGCGATTAAATAGTGATCACAATAAGCTTATTCAGTTACTATATCTCAAGGGATATACTCAGCGCGAGGCAGCAGAAGAACTAGATATTCCACTAGGCACCGTAAAGTCTAGAATTAGAAAAGCACTGAGCGACTTACGAAAACTACTTGCTGACTCCAGTATAGCAGCCATAGTTGGAGCGATTATTGAGCATTTATCTATGTACATATGAATGTAAAAGAATACATAGAATCGGGAATACTAGAGCTATACATCTTGGGTGTCTTGCCAGAAGCGCAGCGTGAAGAGGTGGACGCCTATGCAACACAATATGACGAAATAAGAAGTGAGATTGATCGATTGGAAGCGACACTGATTACTTATGCACAGTCGAATGCTGTTCCAGTCACTACAAAACAGAAAAGCAATATTTTAGACGAGATTGATACCTTTCAAAATTCGGTGTCTTCCACTGGTTTTAGCAGTTCTTTCTCTACAAAGTGGATTTGGATACTTTCCGCTTTGTTGGTGCTTGCAGTGGGCAGTATGCTTTTTCTGCTTTTGCAACAACAAACTACACGCCATTCATTGGAAACTGCTCAAGCCGAACTCGCACAGCAAATAGTCCTCTGTGACTCTATTCAATCCACCAATGAGGTTTTGAATCAGAAAATAAACGTGTTGCTTGATCCTCGAACAGAAGCCACACGCATGAATCAAGAAGAGTCAGAAATCTACGCAGTTTTGTATCGAAATAAAGAAACACAAATTGCCTATTTAGATGTCAACCAATTACCAACACCTCCATCCGGTAAGCAATATCAGTTTTGGTACATTAGCGATGGGGTGCCGCAAAGCATAGGTATTTTTGAATTACAAGCAGCATTACTCACAGTGGATTTTGTAGAGCAAGCCAGTGCTTTTGCGATCAGTTTAGAGAATAGAGGAGGCAGCGAGACGCCTACAGATATTCGTTTTGTGGGACAGGTCTAGTTTAAGATGATGCTATAGAGTCGGTAGGTATAGGGCAGACGCATCAGAAGTAGGTAATGCGCGATAGCCGTTTGAAATAAGTGTAGAATAAGTCCCATTTAGCGGGTCTGCGTTCCTGCCCACCACAGCCGACAGTCAGGCAAGTTTGCCTATTTTTCTCTGAAAGCTATCGGAGTGAAAAAAGGAGAAGCCCGTCTGGATACAGCATCCAAGTTTAGTCTAATTGAAAGTGGGCTATCGCTACCGTTTGTACAATTGATGCGTTTGCCCTAACTTCGGTACATGCGGTCACCAAAAATTATTGGGAGGAATGTATTATCTTGGATAGCGAGCAAAGGAATGATTAATTTAGATAGTAGTCATCCGATGAACATTCTTTTGTTGGTAAAGGAATAGTTGGACGACTCACTGATCAAAACTGATTCTTCCACATCATACTTTCCACTGGCTTATCCGTCCGCTGATTGTATTTCGCGTTCTGCTTCCGATTGTAGTAGTTTTGAATATCTCCCTCGACCATAAAATAGATCAATTGACCGATGGGCATACCTGCGTAGATACGAACTGGTTGCGTACAAGAAATCTCCAATGTCCATGTATTGCAAAAACCAACATCGCCTTTTCCCGCTGTCGCATGAATATCTATGCCCAACCGACCAACACTAGATTTACCCTCTAAGAACGGAACACTGGCATGTGTTTCGGTGTACTCTTCTGTTACACCTAGATACAGCCGATTGGGATAGAGTACATAGCCTTCTTCTGGAATCATCAAGTATTCGATTTCATTGTGCTTTTTGGCATCTAGGATTTGATTCTTATAGATCGCCAATGTTCCACCCAAATGTACATCGTAGGAGTTTGTGCCTAGACAGTCACGACGAAACGGTTCAATGACAATCTCTCCCTCCTCAATGGCCTGTAATATACTTTTATCAGAAAGAATCATATGTGTTAGTTGAGCTTAATGAATTGCTGCTGGAGTTAACTGCTAACTTGGTAGAAATGGGAGAGCAAAGAACTAAAAAAGAGATGCCCCATTCAAGGAATCCCACGAAAATAATCATTGCCTTTTCTACTAAAAGTGGGCTTCTTATTCAATAGAAAAGGGTTAAATGAGGGATATTATGCTTCAATTTTTTAAAAAACAGCACCAAACAATGAACTCTTCGTTCTTCTAGTAGATTATTCCTTACCACATCTTTGAAGGTAATTCCTATATTGCAAGAATTTTTTATTTTTAATTAAGAGCAAGACCAAATTTAGCTTGCTTTCCAAAAGAAGAAAAGAACAAATGAATAAAGAAGCGATGTTAGACGGCATGAGAGCGCAAGCGAAGAAGACAGCACCAATCGGCGGAACGATAAAATTCGTGGTGGACAATGATATTGTTTATCTAGATGGAACAGGCAACGAAAATGTGATTTCGCATGAAGATAAAGACGCGGATACTGTGATTACCGCTACCGGTGATACCTTAGAAAAACTACAAAGTGGCAAGCTAAATCCAATGATGGCTGCCATGACTGGGAAATTGAAAATAAAAGGTGATATGGGCTTGGCAATGAAAGTCCAATCCTTATTAAGCTAAGATACCATTCAGTGGAACGGCTGCCTAAATTTACAAAGGCAGTCGTTGCACAAAAAAGGGTAGTACATCACTACATAAAACGAAGAAACTAATGCAACCAACACGATTATTTGACTTCATCTACTACCAACAAGCCAATCATCCTCAAACTGTTGCCTTTGCTGGCAAACGTGATGGGAAATGGCAGACGTATAGCACACAGGATATAATTGATCAGTCGCTAAAAGCAGCGGCGGGTTTATTGGAATTGGGGCTGCAGGAAGGAGATACAGTAGCCCTCGTGAGTTATAAAAATCGTCCCGAATGGAGTATTATTGATTTAGCTTGCTTGCAGTTGGGCATCATTAGCGTCCCCTTGTACCCCACGATTAGTGCTGGCGAATATGAGTACATTCTCAACGATGCAGAAGTTAAATACGTGTTCGTTGGTCCTGGTGATTTATACGACAAAGTGTCGGAAGCACAGAAGAATGTCGGTTCGCTGGAAGACATTTTCACGATGGAGCGCGAAACGCAAGGAACGTTTTGGGAGGATATGTGGAACGAAGAGCGCATTGATGAAGTCAGAGCGATTAGCGAAGCCATCCAACCCGAGCAGCTAGCTACGATTATCTATACCTCTGGTACGACTGGAAAGCCAAAAGGAGTGATGTTGACGCACGCCAATGTGGTGCACGTCACTTATTTAACAGGCAATGCACTGCCTGTCGTTGCAGGCGATTCGGTACTGAGTTTCCTACCATTATCGCATATCTTTGAACGCGCTGCTTCTTACACTTACACGTACGTTGGCGCAAATGTCTACTATACTGGCACCGACAATCTAGGTGGTGAAGGTGGCGATCTACGTGCTGTCAAGCCAACTTTCTTTACGACCGTACCTCGACTATTAGAGAAGGTGTACGAAGCCATTTATAACAAAGGACTAGAACTGACAGGAGCGAAGCGGAAGTTGTTCTTTTGGGCGTTGAGTTTGACGGATGACTACGAATACGATAAGACCTATGGTGGTCTAGATGGCATCAAACGTTCTGTGGCAGACAAACTCATCTTTAGTAAGTGGCGCGAAGCTTTAGGTGGCAACATCAAAGGAATTGTCACAGGTGCTGCCCCTTGTCCCTCCAAAATATTGCGGGTATTCTCCGCCGCAGGCGTGCCAGTACGTGAAGCGTATGGACTGACCGAGACCTCTCCAGCTTTGACCATCAATTTGTTTGAACCTGGCAAAGCAAAGATTGGAACAACAGGACCAGTCGTAGAAGGCGTCACCTTGATGATTGACGATACAGAAGGCGACTACAAACCAGGTGAAGGAGAAATCTTAGCCTTCGGGCCCAACATCATGCAAGGCTATTATAAAAAGCCAGACAAAACGGCGGAAGTCTTCAAAGATATAAAAGGCAAGCGTTGGTTTCGCACTGGTGACGTTGGTAAAATGGTGGAACAAGGTGGGATTCATTTCTTAAAAATCACCGACCGCAAGAAAGAGCTACTGAAAACGTCGGGCGGAAAATACGTCGCGCCTGCACCTATCGAAAGTCGCTTGAAAGAAGAGTTTTTAATCGAGCAAATGATGGTGGTCGGTGACCAGAAAAAGTTTGTCTCTGCACTCATTGTTCCTTCACAAGATGCACTCAAAGATTGGTGTGTGAATAACGGCGTCCAGTGGAAAGACCGAACAACTGCGGTGAATGATCCAAAAGTGATCGCCAAATATCAAGATGTCGTCAACCAGTGCAATCCAGAGTTCAGTCACATTGAGCAAGTCAAAAAGTTCAAGTTATTGGATGCCGATTGGGAAGCCACTAAAGAGGACGGCAGCGATGCAGAACTGACGCCAACGATGAAGTTGAAGCGTCGGGTTATTATGGAAAAATTCTCAAGAGATATTGATGAAATGTATGGAGCTTAATGAGATATTAGACGTTACATACTAGATATTAGACTAGTTCAACAGATACAGTGTATCAGCTAGATCATCTATATGGATGGTGGCTGAAGAATCTAAAAAAGGGTGCGAATGAAAGTTTGTGCCCTTTTATTTTTTGTCCCAAATCGCCAATTCTTTTCCTTTCGTCGTCAAATAATGCGGCATTAAATCCACCGTCATACAGGAATGAACTGGCAGTATCGCTAAGACATCGCCCACTTTGGTATTTTCTAATAGCGACTCATTGGCTTGAATAATTCCATGCTCCTGCGACAGCGAACGAACATAACTATTCACCTTAGGAATTGTCCAATGCTTACCGTTCCAATCGACGACTTGCCCAAAAATCGTCTGTCCATTTTTTAAGGTCACTCGATCTTTAGAAAAGTGAACGCCACCGCCGTAGACCACAATTTCACCTCGATCAGGATAAACGCCGACTACAGGACACAGTAAAGCCACTGCCACATCCTCCACGCGACACGACCCAATTTCCACTTGTGTCAGATCATAAAACACAAAATTACCAGGGCGTAATTCCTCAAAAGCGGAAAGTTCTTCTAGTAGACTACAAGAAGGCGTATCACCGTAAGAAATAGTCACATTGGGATAGGCTGCCTGAAAATGGTTTCTCAATGCACCGAGTGCTTCTACGTGTGTGTCATAGATCGCTTGTACCGCTTGTCTATCGCGTTTTCCATACGTATGTCCTGCATGTACCAAAAAGCCTTTAAAATGAAGCTTTTCGCTTTTACTCATCAAGTGAACCAACTCTTCTATTTTGTCTATCTCTGCTGCCGAAATACCACTTCTACCATATCCTGCATCCACTTCTATAAAAAGACCAACAAGATGGTTCAACTGCTCTCCCAAATGTTGAATAGCTGCTGTGTTATCCACAATTAATTGCAAGTCAATCTGTTGAGCTAATTCATTAACCAAATCTATCTCCAACACATTCAACGGAAATGCCACCAGAATATCCTGCCAGCCACCTTTTACGTAGTACTTTGCCATCCGCAAGGAGGAAACTGCGATTTTATCGATACCGTATGGTCGAAGTTGTTCAGCCACGGCATTCGATTGAGGAGTCTTGAGGTGTGGTCGTAGCGTGGCGTTGTTGCGTTGCGCTTTTTGCACCATCCGCTTGATGTTGCGGTGCATTCGAGCTTCGTCGAGTAGGAGCGTGGGTGTTTGGATATTCATCTTATAGTCTGATATATAGTCGCTATGATGTGATTGAATGCTATTGCATACAACCAAAAAAGGGCGAAACTTCTACAAGCTTCACCCTTTTTTTTATCTGTTGTTTGTATCTAATTGCCAGTCGAAAGCCGAGCAATATACTTATCCACATCCGTCGCTGCTGCGGATGTAGGGTATTCATCTTTTAGTTCTTGGTAAGCAGATAGCGCAGCGTCCGTATTACCTTGCTTTTCCTGCAACATTCCCACCTTCATCATATAGTAAGGTGTTAGAATGTCATTTTCTTCTGCATTCGCTGCTTTCTTATAAAAGCTCAATGCTTTATCTAAGTCGCCATTTTCTGCATACGCATCACCTAGCGTGCCAAATTTCGTGATCGGTAGCACACGTCCATCTGCATTGTATTCTTCCAAATAAGAAATAGCGGCATCGAACTGCCCCAAGTTCAAATAAGAAACACCAGCATAATACTTAGCCACATTTGCCGCAGGTGTACCACTGTACTCCTCCATAATGTCTATGAAACCTAACGCTCCACCTCCAGGATTCGTCAACGCCTGAGCAAAAGAATCACGCTCAAACTGCATTTGTGCTTGAGACATCGCAGTAACTGCTTCGCGCTGTTTCGGTTCTTGCACAAAGTTCTTGTATGCTAACCATCCACCAATCAAAACGATAACTGCCGTCAAGACCCCCAAAATAATCGTCTGATTTTGCTCCACAAAGCCTTGCGCCTGATCTCTAGCTTCTACAATATCAACCAATGTTTCATCATTGCGTCGGTTCCTACCAGTGTTGCGCTTTCTCCTAGCCATAGCTATCTGTTTATTAATTGTTTACTATAGTTTTTCAAAAAGTGGCGCAAAGATATTCATTTTTCTGTTATCGTAGGTTTAGTGAATGGAAGACTTTAGATATTAGACGTTAGATATTAGACTACCTCTCTTAAAATTACCTATTTCGCTTCATATGCCACAAGCAACAGATAGTATTTTTTACAAAAAAGCGAGATGATTTTTTGACTACTTACACCCAAAATGAATAACTACGCTCTCACGCT
>CAYLPW010000141.1:0-4577 GCA_964385665.1 uncultured Saprospiraceae bacterium | reverse complement strand
ACGCTCTCACGCTTACCACCGAATCAACGCCGATGCCCAAGTAAATCCACTACCAAAAGCAGCCAGACAAACCAAATCGCCCTCTTTCACTTTCCCAGCCTCCCAAGCTTCGCAAAGCGCGATAGGGATAGAGGCGGCTGTGGTGTTGCCGTAGCGTTGAATGTTGTTCCAGACCTTGTCATCGCTTAAACCCAATCGGCGTTGTACAAATTGACTAATCCGCAGATTGGCTTGATGCGGCACAAGCATATCAATATCTTCCTTGCTACAGTTATTAGCATCTAAAGCTTCTTGGATAACTTCTGGGAATTTAGTTACAGCATGTTTGAAGACCAACTGCCCATCCATATTCGGATAGATATCTTCGTCCTCCCAAGATTTCTGCGTCATGAATGCACCTCCAAATTCTTGATCTGGATACCCAAAATCTCTATCATCCAGATAAACACCACCATGTGAGCCGGGATTGATGTACGCTAAGCGTTCAGCGTGCTCGCCATTGGAATGTAAGTGTGTGGAAAGGATACCTTTACCTTTCTCCTCAGTCGGTTGCAAAACTACAGCGCCAGCACCATCACCAAAGATGACTGAGACATTGCGACCGCGCGTACTAAAATCCAGACCACAAGAGTGCATTTCTGCACCGACGACTAGAATATTTTTGTACATACCCGTACGTATGAACTGATCGGCAACGGAAAGTGCATAGATGAACCCACTACACTGATTGCGAATATCCAAAGCACCTATTTCTCGCATTCCCATTTCACGCTGTAAGAGAACACCACTTCCGGGAAAATAATAGTCAGGACTCAACGTGGCAAAGACGATAAAATCGACATCTTGTGTAGTAATACCAGCACGCTCAATAGCAATTGCTGCCGCTTTCTTGCCGAGTATGGAAGTATTCTCTTTATGTTTTTCGGCATATCGGCGCTCTACAATACCAGTTCGTTCTTGTATCCATTCATCAGAAGTGTCCATCACCTTTGTGAGGTCATGATTTGTCACTATTTTTTCTGGTACGTAATAGCCAATTCCACCAATTTTTGATTGCAACATAGATTCAATTTTAAAGAAAATACTCAGTATCGATAGTTGCACAATAAATATGCTGTCGCTAACAACCTGATTTTCAGTACATAACTATTTTTTATAGAAAGCGGTTTGCCAAAAATCCAGTTTTTCTATCAAATTACAAAACCTAAGAAGTATACAGTGTAAAGTTCAATCAAAAATATAGTTGTAAAAACCTGTATATCAGTCTCTTACCTAAAATAGCTGCTTGGTCAATTTGATTTTATATGGTTCTGATTTACAACCTCTAATACAGCTCTTGAGCTCTTGGCAGTTAGCCAGCATAGATCGTAAACCAATGTTTTCCCTTTAAATACTTCTCCAAAATTTGCCACAGATCATTGTAGGGAATAATCTCTAAGTTACTGGTGACAAGATGAGAGTGGGCAGTAGAAGCATTGAGTTCTGCCAAATATTTTTCGATTTTATAGGAAGCGGATGACTGTCCATATTTCAATTTGCAGATGTAGATGAGTATCTTGATGAACAGCACACTCCGCTCATGCTGATCTCCTTGAAGGTGACGTTTTACGTATTTGAGAATACCATCTGACTTCTCTAGTACTTCATTGTATGCACCCTGGTGAATGAGAAGTATCATAGAGTAAATGATGATGGCTACATTTAGACCCTCTTTGTCGCGATTAAATATAGAAAGTTCATTCAATACTGTTGAAGGGTCAATCAACTCTTGTTTTAGAATACTTGCACTGGCAACAAGGCGAAAGGTTTTGAGCAAGTGAATATATACGCCATAAATAATCCATTCTTCTTGAGAGGCGATATTAATTTTCTGAAAGTTCTTCTCTTTGGTCACTCGCTCGTAGGTATCATAGGCAGTTTGATAATCTCTGGTAGCCAACGAGCTATCGATCTTGATCAACATGCCTTTAAACCAATTGAATTCTCCAGTACTCAGATAAGACATAGCGGTAGGAAGGAGCGACTTGCACGCCTCAAATTCTCTGAGATTTAACTGGCAGGTCATCCACTGAAAATAGATAGCTACTAGAGCCGTTCGATCTTGAAAAGTCTTTTGTCTGAGCTGTTCAATACCTGTTGCGCAGACTTCCTTCGCCACATCAAACTGATGAGCACTCATTCTTCTCACAATAAGAATCATGTAGTATTTGAAAATAAGACTGGTAGAAGAATTATCAGGTATAGCAGCAGGCATACGAGCGATATAGCTGTCACATAGCACTACGAGGTCTGCTGTGGACGCTCTACTGCGTACATAGTAGCTCATCAGCTCATGATAAAACCCTTCTATTCGAGTTTCTACAACATAGAGGTTTAGATGGCTTTCAATGATTCGGTCATACAATTTTGCTGTTTTTAGATCACCTACAATAACGCCATAGTGCTGTCGTAAAATTTTAGCAGATTCCAACGTCAGAAAGGTAAACTCGTAACGCTGCATCTTCTTTAGTTTGGCTCGCAGAATTTGAATCCCATTGGAGCGTCCTTGAAGCATGATGAGAAAGTAAGCAGTAACGAAAGTACGTAAGCAGTCGAAAAACGCTTTTTTTCGCTCTCCCTCCTTAGCTTCTGCAAGTAGAGCGTTATTTAATAGTCGCTTTTTAAAGTAACTTTTCAGTTTCGCAAATTTCGACTTGCCATCAGGATCATCAGGGTACAAGTAGTCAATGCCTGATGGATTATCTACAATTTTACCTGATCGAAGACCATCATACAATAGTTTCAATTTTGATTCGTCACTCAGGTTATTCGACAAAATATCAACATAAGTGACTCTTTTGGGATGTAGTGCTTTTACTAACTCGATTAGCTTTTCCATGCTGGGTAGATTAAGGTGTATGCGCAGAGTACTGCTACAGAGAGACAGTTTCATCCGGTGCATTCACACTAAAAATGGGTGTATTTAGAATCGGTAGGTGGGTTAAGTACTTGGATTCACGTACTTAAAGTAGCTTCGAGTAGGAAAAAAGTAGGGATTATATGCTTTTTAGGTATGTATTCTGGACTATAAAATTAGTTTTTTTTCAGCATGACTAGATAATAATTAACCTCAATGGAGTGTAAATAAATGATATTTCATGTGTAAGTAATTGATTGTTATTGAGTTGTAGTTTATACTGTACTTGAAAAAGGGGAGTAGTTGATCTTTTTTACGCTAGAAAATTTATTAAAACTGTCCACTTTAACAGTATTTGTGTCGCCTATATTTGTGTTAGCAATTAGATAATATATAAAAGCACTCATCATGAAAAGCAACAACAGTACACAAACCACTCACTTATTTGTCAATCAAACAAGAGCTAAACAACAAGTCATCGTAGTGGATGACATGCAAATGTAAATGTTCAAGAACAACTGGATAATGGATGGATGTTCATCACCATTCGTCCATTATCAAAATGAACCATATCCCTAACTATCCCTGATCGTCTACAACATACAATCTGATATAAAAAAAATATAAAGTAAGTGCTTCGTATGCCCTCCTTTTTTGAAAGGTGTATACCTATCACTGATACGCCTAAGTAGTAACAAATATGGAAAGATCTCCTAAACAGAAAAAGCAGTTGATCTCAACTTGATAGCAAACTTCTCGGTAATACTACAGCAGAAGCACGCCATCATTAGTAAAATTTATCATTCACCCAAAAGGGTGTTTATGAAAGGCAAATTAAACTGCACAATGATTCAGACTAGGAATACGTAACAATGTGCTTACGTGATCCAAGTCTGCTTTTGAGGAGAAATATAAAAGGCTTTTCATATTTACATTTATTGCATAGGACAAGTGGCAGCAATGTTACTTGTCCATTTTTTGCTGTATTGAAGTAACTACAATTATTAGATAGTTCGGCAGGGCTACTGAAAGCCTAGTCACGTGGATAGTTTGCACTATCAGGTGTACTAGTATTTCTATGTCTGGTCTACAAATATAATTCATCCTTTCAACTCGAAAATCTCTATTGAATGAATCATTTTACACTACAATTATTCACAAAACAGTTCAGCATACCGCTCATGAGTATGCTGATCGGCTTAGGGTTACTGGCAGCCTGTACCTCCGAGCAGAATGCACCTGCTGTTGGCTTCTCTCAGACAGAGGAAGGCTTTTTAGCACAAGCAGCAGATTATACGCTCACGCTCGCAGACGATCGCATTGATATTCAGTCAAATGGCGTACGGTCAGGCATGAAACTGAAGCAGCCTAAGTATGCACCATCTTTCGATGAGCAACGACAAGCGATTCACTACCAAGAAGCTTTTGCAGGCGCAGACCTAGTCGTCTACGACAAAGGCACAGGCAATGCAGGCTACGACATTCGACTACTACCACGTGGCAATATTGATGACGTTCAAATCGAGTTAGAGGATGCCGAAAACGCTTATCTGTCCTCCAGTGGACAACTCCTCATCCCGACCGATGGCGGCGAGATCAGGCATTCCAAACCCTACGCTTACCAAGAAATAGACGGACAACACATCGAAGTTGATAGCCGCTTTGCACTCGCAGAGGGGAT
>CAYLPW010000140.1:0-12867 GCA_964385665.1 uncultured Saprospiraceae bacterium | reverse complement strand
TATCCCCACCAAGTGTAATTGTGCAAGCTCGCGCAATAGCTTTATATTTGTGTCACACGAAATATTACTGCGCTGTTGCGCGAGCTATCAAACAATTACACTCATTCACTTTTACCTTCGGTACGAGTGGGTGAGTCTTTTTTTACGCTTATAATTCTTTGTTGTGAGAATGATAAGCATAGCAGGTACAGTAAACGTGTAGCCTTACAGGCTTTTTATGTTTTGTTTTCCCTACCTACAAACAAGTACATAGACTCCCTATTTACTGCAAAAGTAGAAACCAATCTACTTTATTCACTCCCCCAACTCAACAATCTACAGACTAAAGATAAGACACTCCAAGCGAAGAATCCAAAAGAATTCCGCTATACTTGCTTTTTTGTTCAAGTTCCCCCTCCTGTTGTCTGATGTTCTTCACGAATAGGTAGCTGCTAGCCAGGTGTTATATAAACGCATAGCGTAGCATAAACAGAACGACTAGCACATACAAAATTGGATGCAGTGTCCGTGCTTTTCCCAACAATAGCTGAATGACGACATAGAACAGTAAACCAAACGCAATTCCATTTGCGATGCTATAGGTAAAGGGCATCAATAGTATAAGTAAAACGGCTGGAATAGACTTCTCTAGGTTAGTTAACTCAATTTTTTGAATTCCACTAAACATTAAGATACCTACCACAATCAGAACAGGGGAAGTAGCAGCAGGTGGCACCATACCAGCAATGGGGGCTAAGAAAATACTCAATAAAAAAAGAAGGGCGACGACTACTGCTGTCAGTCCAGTCCGTCCGCCAGCTACAATACCCGAACCACTTTCTACGTAAGTTGTGACAGAAGATGTTCCTAGCAAAGCCCCGATAGTTGTTGCACTAGCATCAGCTAATAGAGCTTTATTCATACGAGGAAGATTGCCCTCTTTGTCTAGTAAGTCGCCTTGAGAAGCTGTACCTAGAAGCGTTCCCAATGTATCTAATAAATCGACAAGCGCAAAACTGATGACGACCAGCAATAGAGTAAGGATGGCATTCCACTGACTGACTCCTTCTGGCGGTGTAAACAAACCAACAAAATCCAGTTGAAAAGCGGTGGTTGATATGTCCAAGTCGGATAGTTGATAGGAGTTAGGTAGCGATGTGACACCCAGCGGAATACCCAATAAGGTCGTCCCAACAATTGCCCAAAGCATTGCCCCTTTTACTTTTAGGATCATCATCGCCGTCAAAAGTAGCAAGCCGATGAATGCTAAAACGACGGCTGGATTGCGTACATCACCAAGTTCGACTATTTGAGGGGGCGCGTTTTGTATGTTACTGATGAGCGCATTCGCCTCCAGAGATTCACTACCTAAAATAATATCAATGATCGGTCCTTGATTGACACTCACCAGACCTGCATTATTCAAACCAATGAGCGCGATAAATAGTCCGATACCTGGCGCAATTGCCATCTTCAACTCATAAGGAATCGCCTTGATAATAGCAGCGCGCAAACCAGTGACGGTCAATATTAAAAATAGTACACCCGACAAGAAAACAATAGCCAAACCTTGTTGCCACGTATAGCCCAATCCAAAAACAACCGTAAAGGTAAAAAACGCATTCAAACCCATGCCTGGAGCTTGTGCAAATGGATAATTGGACAGCAAGCCAATTAGCAAACTGCCTATAGCTGCTGCAATCGCTGTTGCCATGAAAACTGCCGTCTTGTTCATACCTGTTTGCGCCAGCATCTCTGGATTGACGAATAAAATATAGGACATACTTAGAAAAGTAGTCAAGCCAGCAATGGCTTCTGTGGAGATGGTAGTTTGGTGTGCTTGAAGTTGAAAAAAACGCTCGCTTAATGTAGTCATTCGCTAAAATTTGAACCCAATATCTTACTTTTGTTTCTTATGAAGCTACATCTATTCCTCCTTTTTTCCATCATGCTTGTAGCGTTATCCGCTTGCCAACGCTCATCCTACGATCAGCACATCAAAAAGCGAACAGCTTTAATGCAAAAAGATAGTGCGCTATATTTTGATGTTAATATCGTTTTGAGTGATTCGGAACAGCGGCTGAATGCATACATGCATCGTCTACAAGATTCGCTATTAGCTCATTATCAAACCACTCACTTTTTTCCACCAGCACGTAATTTTTACTTGTCTAAATCGCATATCGAGCAGAGTCCACTGTTCCCGATTATTCGAGCGATGCCCAAAGGTGGATTGTTGCATATTCATGCGCCAGCAATGGGCGATGCGGATTGGGTGGTTGATCGAGCTATTCGGACACCCGAAATGTATGTTTTTTGGGAAGACGACAATAAAGAGTATACACGTGGGCAAATGCAAGCTTATGCAAAAGGGAAAGCACCTACAGGTTTTGTAGTAGCATCTGACTTATCGAAGACGATACCTGATTTTAGAAAACAGCTGCACGATTTGTTGACCTTTGACTATAGCATAGATGCGGATTCAGTAGATATTTGGCGAGAATTTGAGTTAGTGTTTCAGCGATTGGGCGGCTTTGTCAAATATCGTTCCATTCACGCAGACTATTTGGTGCATGGGATGGAATTATTGATTGAAGATCAGGTACAATATGTAGAGTTGCGGTCTAGATTTTCTAATGATCTGTATGATACTTTACAAGTTAGTCAACCGCCACAGATTGAGGAATATGTGACTGTTTTGGAAGAAGTAGATCGGCGAGTCAAAGCATTGGACAGTAAGTTTTCATTTAGTATTATTCATTCTGGTTTGCGATTCAAAAACCAAGCAGCTATTCAGCAAGAAATGCAGCAAGCTTTTGCCTTTAAAAAACGCTATCCACAGTGGCTGCGAGGATTTGATTTGGTGGCAGAAGAAGATAACGGCAATACAACTTTGTACCACCTCCCTATTTTCTTGCAATTGGATTCATTGGAGAAGGAAGATGATGTAGAACTGCCACTTTATTTACATGATGGCGAATCAAATTGGGTATCGACAGACAATCTGTACGACGCAGTGCTGTTGGATACAAAGAGAATTGGACATGGCTTTAATCTATTTCGCTTTCCGAATTTAATTGAACTGGTCAAAAAGAGAGATATTTGCTTGGAAATCAATCCATTGAGTAATCAAGTTTTAGGCTACATTCGTGACTTACGCAACCATCCTGCCAGTACTTACTTGCGGCGTGGTGTGGCGTGTAGTATTAGTTCCGACGATCCATTGATCTTTGACTACAATGGATTAAGTTATGACTATTGGTCAATTTATATGGCTTGGGAATTGGATTTAGCCGCTTTAAAACAGCTAAGTCGGAATGGTATTGAATATGCAGCGATGAAGGAAACGGAAAAGGCAGCTGCTTTACAAGAGTGGGAGCGGAGGTGGAACGAGTTTGTTGAGCAAGCACTTCAAACAGTAAAGGAAAAATAGCGAAAACGATACATTCTGAATCACGAGTCGTGGATTACCCTTTGTGGTGACCCACGACTCATGATTCATATTCGCCCTATGCAGAAAAAGAAGTACCACAACCACAAGTATCTGTGGCGTTTGGATTGTTGAAAGAGAAGCCTCGATTCTGTAGTCCGTCGACCCAATCAATTTCCATACCCATCAAATACATCGCATGTGCTTTCTGCACTAATACATTCACACCTTTGATCTCAAATTGAAGATCGTTATCTTTTTTAACATCAAATCCTAAGATGTAGGAGAAACCAGAACAACCGCCACCTTTTACACCTACACGCAGTGCATGGTCAGCCGTTAGTTGCTGTTCTGTCAAAATTCTATTTAATTGTTTGATCGCACCGTCTGTCAAGCTGATCGGTTGTGTCATTGTCATTTCCATTTCGATACATATAATTTAACTATCAAATTCTTAAACTGAAAGTGATATGCAAGCTTCCAAATAATAAGGACAAATATAAGGCAAATGCAACGTTGCATGTGTCATTTATAAAACAAAGCAATGTAGCAATTGGTTGTTCTCAACAAATCGAAAATTACTTTACGTGGAAACTACACAATATATACTCTCCAGATTACTGCTTTTCATTATTCCTGCTGGGACTATTTTTTTACTGATTCGTTTTTTGATGCGAGACTACTTTTCGCAGCGGATCTTGTATGCCAAAGCAACCGAACTACAGAAAATACCAGAACTCGAAGGCAAGAGTATTTCCTTTCGTCTACAAGCTTATGAGCGGCTATCGTTGCTGTGTGAACGGATTAGCATCCCCAATCTTTTACTGCGACTACGCACCAATCAGATGACAAATGCAGACTTACGGACGGCTATGCTATTGGCGATTCAGCAAGAGTATGAGCATAATATCTCTCAGCAGATTTATGTTTCTGATCAGCTTTGGCAGTTGCTACAATTTGCACGGACGGACGCCGTCGATACTATTTCGACAGCGTACGCAGCAACTCAACCTGAAGAAAATGCGCTTCAATTGGCAGAAAAATTATTTCAATCACTCAATGAAAAAGAAATAAACGTACTCGAAAAAGTACAGTCCGCTATTCGAACAGAAACGAAACTATTGTTTTGATAGCGGAAAGCGGCTAAGTACTTGTTAGCTAACTAGATAGATAGCTTATTTGCTGTTTTTTTAGCGAAATCTCTATTTCCTATAATTTAAAGTTGATTTTACCTAGAATTAACAGGATACTGACTTGTGAATTATCATTTCATAAGAGCTGTTAAGTCATTTCTAAGTACCTGAAAACCAAACATAGTAATATGTACACGTATCTGTGTAAGGATGTTAGTAACTTAAAAGTTATTCACATTCAACGACTATTTTTGCACTTTTCATTTTGCTTATGATTACTTAGAAATGATCGAATCTAGCCTATTCAGAAATGCTATTTAGGTCTATAAAAAGCGAGACTGCAAAACTGATCGCTGACCTCTTTTATTCTATCAGTTAAAGATTTTAAGTAGCTGATTATCAGTTGCTTAAGGTTAGTATTTACTACTTTTGCTTCTATTAATAAAACATTTTTTTGCAAAATTTAGTCAAAGTAGTGATATATTTTTTTCGGCTAATAAAATTGAAATGAATGCTAAAAAAGGCTTTGATTTCTGAAAAAAAATCGCAACTTTGTAGCCCGATCAGAATTAGTGAAGATCATCCGAACTTCAATTGTAGAGAAGCCATTTTTTATTATTCTTATCTGCTGTTTTATCTACATGTGAAATAACCAAATTTGCATTGTTCGGTTTCACTCGAAGTGGATACATCGGAGAAAGCAAACACTTTGAGTAGAACTGAATACTGGAAAATGTAAATTTACTATTGAACTCAGACTGCTTAAGATCGTAGGTAAAGCGAAAAACATTTTTAACTAGTCATTTAGACTTTTTCAAGACCTGAGGAATGTTAAGAGATTATCAACAGGTGTGGGACAATTGTCTTCAGACGATCCGTCGAAACATACCACAACACAGTTATAAAACTTGGTTCGAACCTATCCGCCCCGTTCGTTTAGACCAGAATGCTCTAACGATTCAGGTACCCAATCGCTTTTTTTATGAATGGTTGGAAGAACATTTTGTAGATGTGTTGAAAATGACGGTCTGCAAAGAACTAGGTGAAAATGCCAAACTAGAATATCAGATTCTGATGCACCAGCCCCCCTCTGAAAAAACCGCAGATAAAATTAAGCGTACTAACGGAAAAGCCCATCAGCCAGGTAACATAGATGTTGACACGATTGAAAATCCTTTTGTCATTCCAGGCATTCGTAAATTAAAAATTGATCCACAACTCAATGATGAGTATGTATTTGAACACTTTGTAGAAGGCGATTGCAACCGCTTGGCACGAAATGCAGGATTAGCAATTGCAAATAAACCAGGAGCTACTGCTTTCAATCCGCTCTTTCTGTACGGCGATGTGGGGTTGGGGAAAACGCATTTAGCACAAGCGATAGGTAACCGTGTATTAGCCACTAGCAAAGGAAAAGCAGTATTATATGTGTCCTGTGCGGAATTTGGAAATCAAATCATTCAATCCATTAAGAAAAATGCAGTCAACGATTTTGTCAACTTCTATCAACAAATAGATGTATTGATCGTCGATGACATTCAATTTTTAGCCAACAAACATAAGACACAAGAAATTTTCTTCAATATTTTTAACCTGTTGCACCACCACGGAAAGCAAATTATTTTAACAGCTGACCGCCCTCCGAAAGATATGCAGGGGGTCGAAGACCGTTTGATTTCTCGTTTCAAATGGGGATTGTCTGCTGATTTGCAAGCACCCGATTTGGAAACGCGCATGGCGATTTTAGAAAATAAAATGGAAAAAGAAGGTGTCGAACTACCCAAGAACGTCATCGAATTTATTTCCTTCAACATTCAAAATAACATTCGGGAACTAGAAGGGGTATTGATTTCGTTAATTGCACATTCTTCCCTCAATCAGCAACAGATCAATTTGGATTTGGCGCGTGAGGTGGTAAAGAGCTTCGTCTCTCAGATCAATAAAGAAATTACGGTGGAGTACATTCAGGAGTTGGTGGCGAATCATTTTGATGTACCTGTGGAACGTCTAGGTAGCAAAACACGCAAACGTCAAGTAGTCATTGCTAGACAGTTGTCTATGTATTTGGCGAAAAAATTGACAGATAAGTCACTAAAGACGATTGGGGAAATATTCGGTGGGCGTGATCATAGTACAGTTATTTATTCCTGCCGTACTGTACAGGATTTGATGGAGACGGACAAATTGTATAGTGAAACTGTTACAGAACTAGAGAAGAAAGTGAAATTGAGCTTGCACGAAATGTAGGAAGATTTTTCGTTCTCGAAAATAAATTCAGCTTTAGGCTTGATATTTATCTAAAGCTTACCTAATTTTGCAGTCCGCTTGAAAAAAGTGGAACTTCAGCACAAATCCGGTGACGTGGGTGAGAGGCTGAAACCACCAGTTTGCTAAACTGACGTACGCGCAAGTGTACCGCGGGTTCGAATCCCGCCGTCACCGCTCTACGAAGTCCTAATTTATTGGTTATCAATAAGTTAGGACTTTTTTGTTGCTGTATGTGTAGCTCATAAGTGGTAGAGGGGAGAAGGGATAATGAAATAGCAAAAATATAGACTGATGACCTCGGAGATATATTGGCTCAATGACGATCTAATAAGCAAAAATCAACTAGGTACAATGGCGCGACCTAGAGGAAACGACTGGCTAGAGGATGAAATCAAAGGCTTAAAAAGCAGAGCGGTAGATATTCTCGTATCTATGTTGGAGCAAGAAGAAGTGGAAGAGTTGGAGCTTAGTGAAGAACGCCTCCTTTGCGAAAAATGGAATCTCCACTTCATTAATTTTCCGATTCTAGACATAAGTGTTCCTGAAAATGAAGACAAGTTTGTCAAATTGGCTGTATTCTTAGCCGACGAAATTCAACAAAACAAAAAAGTAGTAGTACATTGTCGCGCAGGAATCGGCAGATCGTCTATGTTGGCAGCAGCTGTTTTGATTCGATTAGGCGTTGCAGGGAAAGAAGTGTTTGAAACAATCAGCCGGCATCGAGGGTTGTCTGTTCCTGATACGAAGCAGCAACGAAACTGGCTATTGTCGTTGGAAAACGCGTTACAATCGAATAGATAACTAGTTTCAGCCGTTATGGTAGTAGGCTGTTGAAGTTCCTTCCTGCTTAGTGATGCTTATTCACACTCAAGTGCTTAGGAACGGCAAAACAATAACTTCCTCGTTTACGACTCGTTCTTTCTAGTTTATTTAGCGTTGAAATCCGATAGCTTTCGGAGTGCTGATGCCCTGCATCGTCTGCGTTGTAACTCAGGAATAGGGAATCTTATCTCTCTTCTCCTGAGTAGCCTAAACTTGAAATAACTTCGCTCTAAATTGGGAACTTATTATTTCATCGTTCCTTAGCAGATATAAAATCTAAAAGAATTGAACTTTCCTTATTTCATCGCTCGGCGGGTCACCGGTACTGGAAAAGAAAATCGGCAGCGGTCGTTCGGTCGGTTCATTCTGCGTATCGCAGTGGTAGCAGTAGCACTAAGCGTGGCGGTCATGATCTTGACGACGGCGTTGGTACGTGGCTTTAAAAGTGAGATCAAGGGAAAAGTATTTGGCTTTTTTGGACACATCCGTATCACTGATTACAACGCAAACAAGGGATATACAGATACGTTTCCTATTGATGTAGACCAACCCTTCTATCCCCATATTGATACGATAGCTGGCATCGAATACGAAGATCAGTGGTTGCTGTTTGGGCAAGAATTTGGCAAACCGTTCTGGCGCATCACCAATGGTGGTATTCGACATATACAGGTGTTTGCCAACAAGCCTGGCATCATTAAGACAAAGGATGCGATTGAAGGAATTGTACTAAAAGGAATAGGGACGGATTTCGATTGGGAGTTTATGCGCGATTACCTGTTGGAAGGTGATATTCTAACCCTATCGGATAGTGCCACTTCGCGCCAGATTATCATTTCTCAACAAACGGCGGATCGGCTCAATACGGGCGTCGGCGAACGCTTTGATGTTAATTTTGTGGAGGAAGGCAATATCATACGGCGGCGACTGGAAGTAGCTGGGATTTATAGAACAGGGTTGGAAGAGTATGATCGAACATTCGCTCTGGTAGACATCAAACAGATTCAGCGATTGTTAGGTTGGACAGAAAATCAAGTGAGCGGATTTGAAGTCTTCATTGACGACGTAGAAGATGTGAATATCATAGCAGAATATTTATACACCAATGAACTACCGAGCCAGCTCTATGCGGAAACTATCCGAGAACAAGTCCCTGAAATCTTCGATTGGGTCGAACTACAAAATACCAATGAACGCGTCATCATCATTTTGATGCTCATCGTTTCTATTATCAATATGATTACAGCTTTGATGATCTTAATTTTAGAACGCACCAATATGGTCGGGACGCTTAAATCGTTGGGTGCTTCCAATTGGCGGATTCGAAAAATCTTCTTGTACTATGCTGGCTACATCATTGGATTGGGTTTATTCTGGGGCAATGTGATTGGATTGACGTTAGGATTTCTACAGCAGCAATTCAAAATTATCAAGTTATCCGAAGCAGACTATTATTTGTCGTACGCGCCTATTGAGTTTAATTTTTGGTCGATTCTATTTATCAATGGATTGACTTTGGTGACTATCTTATTGTTCCTCGTTCTACCTTCGTATTTGGTGACGCGCATTGATCCTGTGAAGGCGTTGCGGTTTAAATAGTACACGAAAATCAGTTTGAGAACGTATCCATACCAAAAGCGTAGGATTTAAATCCTACGCTTTTGGTATGCATCAAATCAACTCATCAAATTCCTCCTCTTCCGCTGGTGGTAAAAATCGCTGCAAGGCTTTCAGTTTCCGCTGGTGCATTTGACCCAATTCTCGTTCTACTTCTTGAATGAACGGCGCGTCAATCAACTGCTTTACCTGCTCCATTGTCGCTAAATCATCACTTTCTCGAAATTTATAGGTCTGCTCGTACAAACCCGATTCTAATTTGACAGAAATACGATTATTCATTTTGAAAACCGTGATTTTGAGAACTGGATGTTCAATATAGCCAACGATGCGCATAGGAATAGACTGTTGTTACGAGCGCAATAATACAAACTTCATCGTTAAATTCCTTTCCCAAACATCCGATCGGGATAGATAACCAATTGGATAAAATTGAATTCAATATTGTCGTAATAGAACGCTTTACCATCTGGTAGATTCAGTTGCAAGTTAGGGAAATAACGTAAATTGGTACGCAAGACAAAAGCCTGTAAGCGATTGGGTAAAATATCCCAGCCAAACGTCACACCTAGAGCTGGCTTGTTTTCACTTTGGTCAATTAGTAAATCACCGCCAACAAACTCTCGAAACTTCAACTGTTCATACGTCAAACAAGGACCGATGAAAGGAACAAAGCCGTGATAGTCGAACAAATTCTTCGTCACTTCTAGCCCAAAAGAGTTGCGGGTGTCGAGTTGCTCGATTTGGAAAGCACGATTTACGCCTTTCAATCGTCGCCAATTAAGCGCGACATTCATATCCAAATTGTGAAAATGATAGCCAGCTGTCACCTCCCAATTGATACCAGAGCCTGGTGTGCCAAAAAATGGACGTTCGTCTTTGTTGTATTCAGAACGTCGAATCATAGTAGAGCTGGAAGGTGCTACGCCAATGAAAAAGTCGTTTAGTCGCCCTTGTTTGGCTACTGCATCCGTAATGCGTTGTGTTTCTCCACTCTCCCAGCTTTTTTCTGCTCCAATCGTCGTTTCCAGCATAAATTTATACGATAAAGAAACAAAAAGTGGTGGCATCTCGATACCGACTTCCTGCGTTGGACTGATGTAGTAATCTGCTTGATTGGCATAATTATAAGTTAAGTTAGCTTCAAAAAGGTGGTTGCCTTTATTGAACGTGAAACCGGTGTAAATGGGGTAGCGCGCTCGGTACAAGTCCGCTCCATTGGCGAGTTCGTTACTGATTTCGCTATTCTGAGTAAAGTAATAAGAAGCTAAACCAGCTCCAATAAATGGACGAATGTTGCCATGTTCGATGCGCCAAGGGTAGTACTTAAAGACTGTTTCTACGCTACTTCCAAAGCTGAATTCGTAGTCGTTGGCAGTGCTTCTAGGAAAAGCAATGGGAAAGGCAACATAGAAATCAGCGTGTCCCCAAAAGTGGGTGCCACCGATGATGAGACGTGGTCGAGTGACAGTAGGTAGATCAAACGTATTGGACTGTCCAAAACGATCAAAAAGCGTCGTTTGTCCACCAAAACTAGACTGTACATCTGCACCTAAAGTTAATTGAGCGAAGCGATGGCGCGTCTGCTTTTCAGTGTACACTTGTGCTTGACTTTCTCCCAGATTTGCTCCAAGGAATAGCAGAACAGCAATAAAAGACAACTTGAATTGAGGTCGACCAACACGAATCGTCCAATACAGAATAAGTGGAGAAATGACAATAGTTGGTGCTAACCAAACCAGCATATCATAGTTCGGAATTTGAACATTCATCACTAAAAATGCTGTAAACGCACTCAGATAAGTCCCCAACATATGTCCGATGTGGCGACGCAACCAAGCATTCTTTTTCAGCTCCAATTTTTTGTACAAGCGATAATAATTTCGACAGTCATTGATGCCTAAGGAAAGACTAATTGATCCAAACGCGATGAGAATAGGATCTAAACTTGCGATCATCCAAACGCCATTGATCAAGGCAACCGCCAACAACATAATCTCCCAAAATCGGGGTCGCAAGCTTTTGTCGATAACTGACATCTTGCCAGCCACATTCATGTAAAGGGTAAAAAAGGCAATGTGGAGTAAGAAGAGATCAAATTTGAAAAAGTAAAGTGCGATAGCCGAAAAAGCCACAGTAAGCATACCCCAAAAGAAAAAATTGCCAGTGAGACGATGTGATCGTTGCCCCTTTTTAGCAACAATATTAATTGTTCCGCTCATCAAGGCGGTGAATCCTGCAATAATGTGTAGTCCTAAAATGCAATAATAAAGTGTCATCTTGCTCAATTTAGTGTATCGTATAATTTGAATACGACCACAAGATGAGCGGGAAATGAATAGCGTACAAACGGTTTGTGACGAACAGGAAGCTTTGTGACGACGGTCAACCCAAAAGTGAAGAACGGTAAGGCTTAGGGACGAATGGCAAAGCGGTTTTTGAGGAAATCGTTGTGTTTTCGGGAAACTGGAATAACTTTTTCTGTTCCTTTTAGGTGGAGTTTCAAGCCTTGCGCATTACCTGAAATACGTGTGACTTTATCCAAATCGACGAGGTAGCTACGATGGCAGCGAAAGAATTGAGAATCGCTAGAAAGTTGCTCTTCCATCGCTTTTAATGTATTGCGCAACAGTTTTTTTTGCAACTCACTATTTTCCTGGTAGACGACTTCTATATAGTTCGCATCCGACTTTAGATAGAAGATCGAATCAGTATTCAGGGTGAGCGTTTCTTCATTGGACGCTGTTAACGTTATTTGGTGAGCTGTTAGTTCGGTTGGCTGCTGATTGAGATTTTTACTAATGCTACTGGAAAGTTGAGTATGCCGTTGACTCTGTCGTCGTTCTTCAAAAAAGACAGCACCGATGATCGGAAAAATAGCTAATGAAAAGGTATAGAGTTGAAGTCGCCAAAAATTTGCCCAAGACAGTGTGAAAATATTCAACTGAGCAGAATAGATGACATTGACTGTTCCAATAGATAGGACGATGCCACTTAGGTAGATGAGGTGTTTCCAAATCATCCAATGTTCACTGTCGAACCAATTGGAAAGAAGAGCGGGTAAGAGCAGCATCCAAAAAGCACACACTAGCAAGGTGACAAGTGCAAAACCCAAACACAACAGTACTAAACTATCTGGGTAGTCATCCAACTGAAAAGGGCGAAAGAAGAATAGAAATAGAAAAATGAATAAGGCGATGACTACATTTAGTCGAAGTCGCTTGTTGCGATTTTCTTCAAAGTAATACGGTCGTTGTAGCCAATTCAGTAGCATGAAGTAGAGTGGTCTAAATTATTCATAAGTAGCGTCATAAATCCGAATGAAATCAGCCTCACTTAGTTCTTGAATGGGGCGTAGACGATACACTTTCTTGTCGAATAGCGCATCTTCGTACGGAAAGTCGGAGAGGGTATCATTTTGTAAGGTGTCTATTTCTTCTATAAATGATTTGCCCAAGACCAGTCCAATTTTAGCTAGATCGCCTAAAAAGTACTCTTCCAAGAGGGGGACAATACGAAACTTGAACAACTGCCGTAGATCATCCAAGGTTGAAATATCATAAAAATAAGCATGACCAATAGCAAATTCTCGATTTAGAAGCAAAGCAATACGATCAT
>CAYLPW010000139.1:9656-12948 GCA_964385665.1 uncultured Saprospiraceae bacterium | reverse complement strand
CATGTTTAGTAAGTTGTTGATCGGATAAATTGTAAAGGATTGTCGAAGGTTGCACCTTCGATACGATATGCTGGTTTCTAAAACATGAATAGTACGAGGTTGAGCGTAAGTTTCATCGAAGGTACAACCTTCGACGGTCGAGGTTAATTCTATTTCGTTTTCTCATCGATTCTGCTAACTAGTCGCCGCGTGACAAAATAAGCGGAAGCGTCGCACTTCCACTATCCGCAGTCTGCAAATGTAGCCAATACATGCCGCTCGGCAATTCACTCATCTCAAATTCCCAACTGTTGTCCAACACATTCGTAAACGTCCGTCGCCAAATTCGCTGCCCCGTTCCATCGTACAAACTGATCCAAAGATCTTCTTGTTGGGCTAAAGTCAAACTCAAACGAATCCAATCACTCGCCGGATTCGGTGAAAGTTCAATCGTAGCTTGCTGTGCTAAATCGTGAACTGAATTCGAGCGTTCATTTTCAATCTCAACAGCGACCGTCAACTTGCAATCATTTGCATCTGAAACGGTGACAAAATAGATGCCAGCACTCAAATTGGTCAACTTCGAGGTATCAGGCGCATCCTCCACATTCCAAGCATAACGATACGGCGCAGTGCCTCCGCTCACAATGATTTCTGCTTCGCCATTGTTTTGATTGCCTTCCGAACCTAGCACTCGTTTATCCGCACGCAAGGGTAGCGGTTCACTCACGAAAAAGTCAAAAGTCGCCATGCAATTTAAGCTATCGACCACACTCAACTGATAATTTCCTCCGATCAGATCATCGACTAAACTGACATTACCATTGAGGTAGTTATTGCCAGGGTCAGTAGATTCCCAAAACAATTGATACGGCGCGATACCACCATCGACGGCGACTTCTATACGTCCATTTTTTTCGGCATGACAGCGCACCGACTCGATGATTTCTTCCAGCAATTGAATCGGCGCATCCGCTTGTCGCACCAAAATGCTGTCTGACAGTTGCACGCAATCATTGGCATCCGTCACTTCCAATTGATAGTTGCCAGCGAAGAGGCTGTCGATGTTTTTACTGCTACGCAAACCGTCATTCCAGCTATAACTATACGGCGGCATCCCACCAGACACTTGCAACTGAATCGCGCCAGTTTGGTCACCAAAACATTGAATCGGTGTACTTCGGATGTTGTTGAAAATGAGTGGAAACGCAGGTTCGCGTAGTACATAGGTAGACGGCGTGAGCGTACAGCCGTTGGCATCTGTGAGGGAAAAAGTGTAGGTATCGGCTGGTACATTCATTAAATCAATCGTATCTGAAACGACAACACCAGCACTATTTGTCCATTCAAAATTGTAGGGCGGAATCCCTCCACTGACTGCCAAATCAATGCTTCCATCCGTGTCGCCAGCACATTTGATATTTTGGATGCCTTCCATTTCCAATTGAATGTTAAGCGGTGTTGGTTGAGTTAAAAATAAGTCCCGCGCCACTGTTCGGCAGCCGTTATCGTCAGTGATGGTGAGGTCATAATTGCTGGGTTCAAGATTATTAAATTCTACTACAAAGGCATTCAATGTTTGAATATCGCCATTGCTCAAATGATAAATAAATGGGGCAGTTCCGCCTGTTACCATGGCTCGAATGTTGCCGTCTTCGCCATTCGTACACCGTACATTTTCTTTTTCCGTTTCGATGGAAAATCCATTGTCTGGCATTTGTACTTTGATGGAATTGAGTGTGGATGAGCAGCCATTTCGATCGGTAACGGTCACACTGTAATCGCCAGGAGAAAGGTTCGTTAAATTGCGCGTCACATCACCTGTATTCCAACGATACTCATAGCCAGCTCGACCTCCTCGCACGTCCAAAATCAAGCTATCGACTCGTCCACCTTCTAGCTGACACACTTCATTTTGTACCAGTCGGAAATCCAACAAAATCGGTGGTGGAGCTTGTACCACGAAGGCGTCACTTTCCGCCGCACAGCCATTTTCATCCAAAACGGCTAACGTATAGGTATCTTCCGTTAGGTCATAAATATTTTTGGAATCTTCCCCATTCGACCAACTGTATTCGTAAGGCGCACGACCACCAGATACATTGACTTCTATACTCGCGCTTCTTTCATTCGCACAGTTTAGGTTAGTCAATTGATCTAACTCAATCAAAATAGAATCAGGCGCTGAAATCAAAATCGTATCCGTTTCAAATCGACAACCATCGGCATCTTCGATGACTGCTGAATACGTTCCAGCTCTGATGTTGAACAGGTCTTGCGTACGAGCATTGTTGCTCCATCGGTAACTAGGTGGTAAACCGTTCGCATTGACGACATCCAATTGAATACTGCCATCATTCAAACCAGGACAACTCGGCGAGCGTGTACTGACCGTGATATCCAACACTTGTGGGGCAGTCAGTACAAAAGTCGTATCTAACGTACAGCCCAGCGCATCTATAATCCTCAAATCATATTCGCCATTTGAAATAGCTGTTAAATCTTCGGTCAGTTGCCCACTGCTCCACTCAAATTCCAGATTGGCAGCATTATCTATCTGTAAGTCAATACCACCGTCGCGACTGCCCACACAAGTAGGAGCTTGTAGAGTAGCCGCTAAATCAAGCGTTGGAGGTGCAGCAATATCAAACGAATCGACGAGACGGCAACCATTTCCATCAAAGACCGTCAAAAAGTAGCGTCCAGCCGATAAATTTTCTAGCATTCCATCTTGATCGTTTTCGCTCCATTGGTACACGTAGGAGTTAGAACCGCCTCTCGCACGAACACTGATTAATCCATCATCAATTCCCTGACAACTGACATCGACCAAATTGTCCACTAGTAGATCCAAAGGTTCAGGTTCTGCTACTAAAAAGGATTCAATCAATTGGCAACCGTTAATATCCGTTACCGTCAATTCGTACGCATCGGCTTCCAAATCGCTAATCGTTGGATCAAACGAACCATTGCTCCATTCATAAAAATAAGGAGCTGTTCCGCCAGCTAATTCAGGCGCAATAAAACCATTCGCCAAACCAGCACAGCTCATGTCGCGGCTATTCACTTCCGTGATGGACAAGCTATCTGGTGCGGTAATCGGAATATCGTAACTGACGCGGCAACCATTTAGATCAATGATTTCTAAGCCGTAATTGCCGGCTGCTAAATTGGTTCTAGTATTGCTTTGCAGGGTCGTATCACTCCAAAAATAAGCGTACGGCGGTTCGCCACCTGAAGTCGTAATTTCCAATGTTCCATCTGCGCGATTAAAGCAAGTAGGTGTGGAAAGACTGGCTGCGATCTGAACCGG
>CAYLPW010000139.1:0-9646 GCA_964385665.1 uncultured Saprospiraceae bacterium | reverse complement strand
GACGAATCACTAAATCACTCAAAATGGTTTCGCAACCACCATCCGTCACGGTGACGCTATATGTTCCCGCACTCAAGCTATCCGCGCAAGTGGTGGTGTCGCCATTGCTCCATAAAATTTGAGGATTGCTGCCTGCTACGTCAATGCAGAAGCTGCCATCGCTACTTTCAGGACAACTCAACAGCTCTGAATCCACGAGACTGACTTTTGCGCTCGGCCCATTCACTAAAGCAAACGGCAACTGCACATCGCAACCCAAATCTGAATCATCCACGACCGTAATGCGATACGTGCCTTGCTCTAAATTCGGAATCGTATAACCACCTGCAATGCCTTGCGCACTACCACTCATCGTGCCACTCCAAAAGTAACTGTAAGGGGGTGTACCAGTCAAAGGCTCAACAAAAATAGAGCCATCACTACCGCCACAAGTCGTCACATCTTCAGGCACCACACGCGCCGAAGTGATACCTGTCGACGTCAATAACCAAACCGTATCTGTCGAGACACAAGCATTTTCGTCGGTGATAGTCAAAGTATATTGTTCCAAAATACCAGGCGTATCGTCCGTTTCAATCAGCAAACTATCACCTACTGCGCCCGTACTCCACACATAGCTGTAATTGATAGTGGTATCTGCTGCTTCCGCTTCCAATAGTTGCAAACTACCTGCACACACCGTCATCGTATCCGAAGGGGTGATGCGAACGTCCGCGCTGCCGCCTACTTGCACTTCGATGGGTGCGCTGTCGGTACAGCCTTGTTCGCTAGTGGCTTGAACGTAGTACGTTTCATTGTTTTGAGGTTGAATGGTTAAGTTGCTAAGTAGATTGCTAGAATCTGGGAGTCCGCTGTGGTAGGAGAGCGTTGCCGCTAAATTATTTTGATCAAATACTTCAATCTCGTTCAAATTGATTGCCTCGCCAAGGCAAATGATGGGTGGCGCGACAGCCGCTATCGACGGCGAAGGGTAGATGGTTATAGTGGTCGGTGTACGCGTAGGTGACTGACAATCAAAGCCTTGCCAAGCTTCTGCGTAAACAGTTTGTATGATGGTGTCGCCATTCGTAACCATCGAAAAGGTATAGCCTTCTCCATTATCAAAAATAAGCACATCGCTACTATCAGGCGAACCATACCAAAGCACAAAACCATCGACGGGAACTTCAGCAGTTGCAGTAATGTCTTCTCCACTACAACCTGTTGCATCAGTTGTGACGGGCGCATCAATAACGGAATCGTCTGCTATGCCATTGCAATTTTCATCAATACCATTACACGCAATTTCTGTGGCATCGGGGTTAATATTTTCATTCGTATCATCGCAATCTAACTCATTATCTACAAATCCTGACGGCTGCATATCGACACAGCTTTCGATAAAATTATTGGGGTCACCAAAACCATCTTCATCTTGATCGGCGTAGAAAATGAAACTAGGATCGCCTAAGGAACGTGTGCCGTAAAATACCAAATTATCGAGTGCGATATCCCCAGTTGCGCCATTTCCACCTTCCCCGATGAACCGCAACTGAACGACTTCTCCATCCCAATCGACTAAGCTAATATACTGCTTCTGCCAAACGTCTCCTTGATTGCCAAATGCTGACCAGATTGGTTGCCAATTGCCTCCACCATCGTTTGACAATTCTAAAGTTAGCCGGCTAATGCTACTACCAAATAAATGATAATTGAAGGAAAAATGGCAAGAATCGACACCTTGCGCATCGACTTCTAAGCAGTTGGATTGCAGAATCGCTTGATTGCCCTCTCGACAAGCTGCACCAGATGTTTCAATATAAATATAGTTGCCGTCGCCTTCCACGTCGGCAGTTGGTCCAGTGTTTTCAGAAGGCGTTGCGCCCGTTTGAATCGTCCAGTCGAAGTTGTCGTTTTTGCTATTCTGCCAAACGCCATCTATATCGCAGGCTTGACCGCAAAAATTAGGGCAAACGGTTTGATTATCGAAGGTTTCTACCAGTGTAATATCAGGTGGATCGCAAGCAGTGGTGAGTTGTAAGGGGCAAGAATTGGGCGAAAAATTGCTACCATTGCAGAGTTCTCGAATGTAAATGTCGTAGTCGCTATCTGCTGCTAAACCTTGTAAAATGAAAGGTGGACAATCGGTAACAACTACTGTTCCTTGATTCGCGCCAGCATTCAATCCTGGCGTAAAACCTGGCGGTCCGTATTCCAAAATGGTGTTCTCGCAATTGCCAACAGAGACCCAATTTAAAATCGCCGTCGTGGAGTCGGTACTTTCCACTATCAAATCAACGGGTGCAATGCAACTATTATCACTAAACACCAATTCCACAAACTCCAATGTTCCACTATCATCACCAGCATCATCACAGATTTCTAGTATCCATTGCCCATTGGGACTGCTCAAGTCGTTGAAGTCAAACAAATTACCTTCTGCTCGATAGTCACCTACAAAAGGCGGCGTTTCGATGTCTTGAATGGCTCGACAGGAACTCGTTGTAAAACTAATATAGCCTCCGCAAGTCACATCCGAAGGATCACCGTAATTGTCTTCCGCTTCTCCATTGTCGGTACTCAGTTCGACGCGCACACCACTCGGTGAGGTCAAATAAATATCCAAATCAGCTACCCAAGAATGCGCAATAATCAAACGAACTTCATCTAAGAAAGCCGTCTGCCCTAATTGTCCAGTCTCCCCACTGACGTTGACGCGAAATCGGTTGGCAGTGGTGCAGGAGGAGTCGGCAATCGCTAGGTTCAAGCCGCAGATGGAAGGGCTGTCAAAAGGATCGCTTTGACCAACTAAGTTCGTTGAAAATAGGGTAGTGACAGCTAGAAAAAATAGTAGATATTTAGACATAGACACGCAGGTATAGTACATCGGTGAATGGTGAAAATTGTGAGATAGAGATAACCTGTTGGATGCTGTCGGATGTGGATAGTTGGGCGTTCTTTTTCAAACGCAGGAATTGTGTGTAAAGGTCTACAAAGGGGCGGAGAATTGCAAGTTTTGGCAGATAGTCACCCCGCGAATATTGAACTTGAAACAATAGGTTGAAATACTTATTCATTTCGATGCAGAAGATTCACGGGGTGACTCTTTAGAAACGACCTACAAATACAACCACCGCCCAGCCTTCCACCCAGCTAATACCTTAAAATTCCGCCCTTCCCAAACACCAAAAACCCCAATCATCGCTCCACCACTCAAACCCAATAACTGCCACAACTGCATCTCCACATTGGCCATCAGTGACAGTTGTTGTTGCTCCTCATCCATCAAAAAGAAATCATTCTCCTCACGAATGACATAGACTTGTTCCAATACGCACGGGAAAAAATGCAACCACGGCTGTCGACTACGTGCAGCAGTGTATTGCTCTTGCAAGACTTTGAAATTAGCTGCGCCTTTTGGGAAAAAAGATTTACTGACCTCTCGCAACTGACTAAACAACGCCCGTTGGGGAAGCGCAGCAGGGTAGAAGTGGGATGCTCCTTCCCAGACTTCACCAATGCGCCAAGGGGTTTGAAAATCGGCGCGTCCCCAAACAAATTCTAATTGCAAAGCGAACAACTCAGAGGACTCCCCATACAGCCAAGTTCGTTGAAATCGCAATTGCTCTTCTTCGCCTTCTTCTATCGCCAAGATTTTCCAAGTGTCTATGACAGCAGCTTCGGCGAGCACATCTTCTTTTTTAATATTGACACCAATGATTTGGAAGAGTTCTTGCTGAAAGTCTTCAGTGAGCGCGTCCAAGTTTCGGAAGGCGCGAACGAGTAAGTATAAGCTACCTAGTTCATTCAAGATCAATTCTTGCCAATCATCGCGCAAAAGCAATTGAGGAAAGTTCTCTAATCGCTTCGCCACCCCTTTCATTTTTGCTGCTACCAATTTCGCCGACCATTCCTGCCAGTACGCATCTGGCTGCTGCACAAAACTTGCCATACCAGATCGAATGCTATCGTGCAACCAAATTTCTAGCTCGTCCAGTCCGCCTTGCATTTGTTGGAGGCGTTTGTCGCGGTTGGCTTGTCGCTGTGCAGCCAAGGCGAACTCTTCCTCTTCTGTTCGATCTTTTGGAGTAAGTCGATTGTCCCGACGGGAAAGCCATTTTTGAATGTCTTCGGGCGGTTCGGCATTGACTGTGAAGGCGTCGTTGTATTCGAGGAGCAAAATAAGTAGTGCAATCGCATGTCGGCAGGGTGCTTTTCGGCTTCGGCAGGAACATTGGAAGCCTGGCTTATCGTGACGCAAGTCGACGACGGTTTGGTAGGTGTTGCGCTTGGCGCGCTGAGTACCCCAAAGTAGTTTTTCATTGCCCGCTAACTCTTCCCAAGCGTGTGGAAAAGCGACTGCTCGTGCAGATTGGAGCAGGAAATAGTCGCGTTCGATGATGGATTTGAGTGTAGCTAACACGAAGTAATTATTTATTTTTGGTTCTAAAGATTTTAAAAGCTGTGCAAATTTGAAACATATAAGACATATAAGAGCATTTAAGCTATACTGTCTTTTAATTTCCAGGTTTTAAACAACTCACCTTGCCAATATAAAGAGGGGCAGTGAAAGTCGTTTATTTGATCTAAAAATAGAAAAAGCGATGCATCCTCGAAAGATACATCGCTTAAAAGAAAGTATGATTGAAATCATACTCTTTTGTTATGAATGCCACCAGCTGAACGGTCTAACATCTTTTTGCTACTTCATGATCGTCACATCCCCTCTCAAAATCAAACCTTCCGCAATATCCAGACGCAAGATGTAGAAGTACGTACCGTGTGGCAAAGCAGTTGCCGTTTTCCCTTCTCCAGCCCAGTCATTCATGTATGGTGCAGCCTGATAGACCACATCTCCCCAACGGTTGAAAATGATGATGTCATTGTCAGGATAGTTGCCAGTTTCTAATAGATCAAAGATTAACTGCTCATTCAATCCATCACCGTTTGGTGTGATCACGTTGGGTTGATTGTCCAATAGCGAACTACCTTCTGCTGCCTCAATTTCTATACTGACGGTTGCCGTACTACACAAATCAGGACAAGTAGCACTACAAACCGTATACGTGAATTCGTCCGTTGTCGATTGTACACTGAACGCGCTATAGTTGATGTTGCCACTACCATCTTGCTCAATGATGCCCAGACCTGGGTCTTTATCAATCGTGATGTTCCAATCTGCGATATTGAATAAATCATCATTAGCGATCACTCTGATCGTTACATTGTCTTCATCATTCAAGTCCAATGTCGCGCGATCATTGTTTGCCATTGGTGCTGATTCGACAGAAATAACTAAGGTATCTGAACTATAATCTGGGCATTCTGCTGTCGAAAGCGTCCATAAGAAGAAGTTGTCGCCACGGTCTAAACTACTCACAATTGTTTCTGGATCGTTCGGATTAGCAATCCTTGCGCCACTATTGGTTCTCCAAATACCACTAGCCTCTGCTGGCAAATTACCAAATAAGAACAGAGAGTCTGTATCACAAGTCGCTTCATCACTGCCAGCGTCTGCGCTTTCTAGTTGGAAACTCTGTGTAATTGTCACTTGATCGGTAGCCGTACAACCGTTCTGCGTGTTGGTTACTACTAGTTCATATGTACCAGGAGCAGCTATATCAATATTGGCAGCCGTTTCATTCAATGCCTGTCCGTCGCGTGTCCAAGTATAAGTAATGTTGTCACCTGTTGATGTGCCTGCGCCACCTACTTGCAGCATACCACCACAACCTAGATCATTATCCATGCCCGCATCTGCAAGTGGTGTAGCTGTATCGGCTTCAACAGTGACGGACGTGGTCGTTTCGCACTGTGTTTCTGTATCTCGAATCGTTAAGCTATACGTTCCAGGTTGCGTTACTTGCGCTGAATTGGGTAAACCGACGGAGGGTGTAATATCATTCCCATCGGCACTCGACCATTCATATTCAATTGTTTGTCCACTAGAAGAGTTGAAAGCACGAAGCAAGACTCTATCATTGGCACAAGTCAAGAGATCAGGTACTTCGATAATAGCCTCCAAGTCAGAAGCGGTCGTTACCTCTACCGTCAGAGAGTCAGCGCAGCCACTTTCACTATTGGATAGAATAGCGGTGTACGTACCAGCTTGTGTTACTTCAGGTGTTGTATTGCCTTCCAATTCAGATAAGATAACACCATCAGGACCTCTCCAGTTGATGGTCTCGAAACCACCTAAAGTCGTTGCAGAGGCGTCCAATGTAACTCCACCACCAGCACAATCTAAGACTAAGGAATTCGGATCAGTCTCTAGAAATAGTTCTGAAATTTCGGCATCTAAGTTGAGCGTGACGATAGCTGTTTTCGTACAGCCTAGATTGGTTTCTGTCACGTCTACTAAAACTAAACCAGGCTCAGTTAGTGTATTACTAGAAGCAGTAGCATCTGGAATCGTTTGTCCATCTTGTGCTCTCCATTCGTAGATATAGTCACCCTCACTGAAAACAAAAATACTGACTTCTGCGCTGTCAAGTAGGCAAGTCAAATCGCGAGAGGAATAGCTAACTTCAAATTGTATACTTGATGTGTCACTTTGAGTAACTATGATAGAATCTATAGCAGAACAACCTAAGTCATCTGTCACACGAAGACGATAGACGCCAGGCGCATTTACAGTAGCTATAGCGGTATTAGCATCACCAATCACGCCATCACCCTCTAAAGCAATCCAATCATATCTTCCAGAAGAAGAGCCAGAACCGTCTAAGGTAGTCGTTCCACCAGTACAAGGGATAGGGGCTGCTTCGGCAATATTCACAGTTGGACGCTCATCCGTAGCGGTTACCACCACCGAGTCGACAGCCGTACAACCACTCGTTATGTCCGTAACGGTCAGGTAGTACGTACCTGCTTCGAATACTTCCGCACTATCCACGATGGAACGAATGGCTAAACTAGTGTCTACCACGCCCCAAGTATACGCAAAATCGTTGCCTGAAGAGGAATTGCCTGAAGTCAAGAAAATACTAGCTGTACTTTGACAACCCAATACACGATCCCCACCAATATCTGCTACTGGGTCTGTTGTAATACGCTCTACCACAATGTTATTCAAACCACCTGTGCAGCCTGTACTGACATCAGTGACGAGTACTTCATATACCCCTGGTTCGCTAACGATAGGGGTCTCGGAAAACGCTAACGTATCAGCTAAAGGAATACCTTGACGCGACCATCTGTAAGTCACAATGCCACTTGTGTTAGTCACGGATACATTTAGTCTCACTTCATCTACTGTACAATTTAGTGTATCTATAAAGCCCTCTTCTATAATAGGCAACTGTTCGTTTGGCGTAATGTCTACAGTATCTTGAGCGGTACAGCCAGACAACGGATCGGTCACCGTCAATATATACGTACCAGGAATGTTGACGAGCAAACTATCTCCAATACCCCCTTCTACATTATCACCACTCCATTGTGCTAGTATATCTTCGCCCTGCGTAGTAGTTGGTCCTCCTACAATAACACCTTCTCCTGAACAATCTAACACTTTGTCGACACCTGCATCTGCTACTATATTGATACGCGTATCGGTCACTTCTACTGTATCTCTAGCGATGCAGCCATCACCTTGCGATACGATGAGCACATAAGTACCAGCTACATCTACTGTAATAGCTAAACTAGTGCTATCTGTTCCCACTTCACCTCCTCGACGAGCTGTCCACCGATAAGTGATCTCATCGGATTGGTCGGAGTCGCTACCATCAAGTGTGACGCCTTCTTGCTCACAGGTTAAGATCTGGTCTTCTCCTGCATTGGCAGTAATGGATTCAGAAATAGAAATAGCAACTGTATCGCGTGAACTACATAGGGTAGAATCATTCGTGACAATTAGTTCATAGACTCCTTCAGCTTGTGCAAAAAAGGTGTTTTCAGATTGGAAGCCTCTTCCAGTCAAGACATTCCAATCATAAACAATATTCTGTCCCGCAGAAGAACCTAAGCCATTCAAAACTGCACTACTCGTTCCACAGACCAATGTGCGATCCGGTCCAGCATCAGCTACAGGAGTTGCGTTTATAGTATTTAGTGTGAAGGTGTCTGCTAACATCAAACCGCTAGCATCTGTCACATTGACGATATAAGTTCCTGACGTTAGATTATCGGCATCTGCATCAACACTGACGACACCGCCATCTATAGACTGCCAGAAATATTCGTAAGAACTAGGGTCGCCGCCATTGACGATGATCGTTGCATTACCATCTTCGGTATTGGCGCAAGTCGGATCAGTGGTAGAGAGTAATTCTAGTTCCAACCCATCAGCCACACATATTTCTGCATTAATCGGGTTCAAGGACAAATTTTCGTCTTCTACTATTGGGCTAATCACTTCAAAAGGAAGGGGTGAATTGGTAATTTCAATGGGTCCACACATCAGTCGGTTGCCTACTGCGGTCAAGCACAACTCGAATAATGCGTCTCCATTTTCCAAACTCATACCGCTGTCGTTTTCCCAATCGAAAGTAATGATACCCAATCCGGTTTGCGCTGTTCCTATTGTATTGGCATCAAAACCAGGCAATCCAGCAAAGTTGCTCAAACGACTAAATTTGAATAAGCTTGGATTCCAAGTAAGTGAAAACTGAACGGCAGATAGATTATTGAAGTTACGAACGGTAATTGGTACACAAACTTCTTCACCCATGCTGACTTCTAAATTTCTAGTCACGTCTACCGTCAGTCCGCTAGGGTCAAAGATGCAAACATCATTACCCAAGTCGGTTACTTCTATGGAGTTGCCGCCAGAATTGGCAGTGACGGCTCGTATAGGTGCTGGAATATCAGAGAAAAAGATCGCATCGCACAGTCCGAGTTGCGCATTGGGTCTGGAGCGAAAACAGATGCTAAACAGAACAGCATCGTCGGATAAGGTTTCTCCAGCAGCATTGGTGCTTGCCCAATCAATGGACAAAAATCCACTTGCCACTCGTGACAGATCAAAGTTGCTTTCATCCAGTCCAGTAATACCAAAGTTATCTACTCGATCGAACTCAATTAAATTAATCTCCCAACCCATAGAGGCATTCAGTGAGACCAATTCTCTAAAGTTTTGCGCCGTTACATCTACACAAAAAGCTTCATTAGCAGAAACAGTCGTGCTGGCGATATTTAAGTTCAAACTTTCAGGTGGAATAATGGACAAGACTCCATTTCGCGTATTCAAGCCAGCATTGCTATTGCTAGTCGTACTTACGAATATGGGTTGTGGCTCAGTCGTGAACGAAAGGGTAGTAGACGTGCCTTCGTCTCCTATCGCAGTAAAACACATCGTGAACATTGTATTGCCATCTGGGAATAGAATACCATTTTCATCGAACCAAGTGAACGTGATAAAACCACTGTTGGTATTGGCTAAAAAGAAATCATTATCATTCAGATTAGGTAGTCGCATATTCGTAATGGAGTCGAAACGAAAAACACTCGGATCCCATGTCATCGAAAACGTCATTTCATTGACAGCAAAAAAGTCATCAGCGGTGATGTCTACGCAAAGCGACTCGCCAGGGTTGACTGCGCCACTTCCAGCTTTCACCGTCACTTCTCCATCTTGGTCGCGCACAATAACTTCGCCGTCTGTCAACAACTTACACGCATCACTTCCTTCTCCACTCGTTGCTATTTCTACCGCCAAAGGATC
>CAYLPW010000138.1:0-12966 GCA_964385665.1 uncultured Saprospiraceae bacterium | reverse complement strand
TTCTTCTACCTTTTCTTCATAGTCAGCGCTGTTTGGGTTGCTGCCAAGCAGGTTATTCATTTCGTGTGGGTCTTCATTCAAATTGTACAAGGCGTTGATGACTTTGGAATCTTCTGTGTACGGCAACATCAATTTCCAACCCTCTTTCACGATCATGTAATTAGGGGAAACTGGCCCCCGATAGTCCCATTCGGTCACGACATACTCGCCGTGTTCATCATCTGTTCCTTCGATCAAGCCGCGCAAACTTTTACCATCGGAAGGGGGAGCTGCTACTGCTAAATAATCTAAAATAGTAGCAAATAAATCGACCAGCGACACATAGCCACTGACCGTTGTATTCGCTTCAATATCGCCTGGCGAACTAATGAATAGCGGAATGTGCGCCGATTCTTCATAGAACACATTTTTCTCTCGCATCCCATGTGCGCCGAGCATTTCGCCATGATCGCTGGTGAAGATGATGAGTGTATTGTCAGTCAAGTTATGTTCGTCGAGCGTATTCATAATTTCTCCGACCCAATCGTCAATTTCTCGAATCAATCCGTAATAGTTGGAAATCATGTATTTAATCATTTCGGGATTGGCGTAGATCGGTAGTCCAAATCTGCCATTTGTGCCACGATACGGCGAATTGAGCATATCGTCGTCAATGCTGACAGGTGGTGTCATATCTTCCGCAGGATATAGGTTGTAATAGGGTTCGACGGGCAGCATCGGGGCGTGTGGAAAATGGAAAGAACAGGTGATGCTAAAGGTCGTGTCTTTCAGCCGTTCGATGGCTTCAATGGTTTCTTTTGCTTGAAAAGCCGTAAAACTATGTTCCGCTGGCATCATGAGTCTGCCGTGCAAATCTGGCTGGACGCGCTCGGCTTCGGTGGTCGGCACGTCGTCGGGATTAGCACCGTGAAATTTATCTATTGGATCGGTTTTGTAGGGTCTTTTGGTGAAGGTATCGTACAATTGACCAGGTTTCAACGCTGCTTTGGGATAATGCGCATTGATGTAGTCCATATAGACATGATTTTGTCCGCCATGCTCAAAGATGGATTTGCCATTTTTCGCTACTTTTTTTGGGTTTCGATAGATGTCAGCGTGTGATGTTTGCGTATGCCATTTGCCGTAATACTCGCAGTGATAGCCAGCTTCCGTCAGCACTTCGTCGAACGTCGGCATGCTCATTAAGCCTTCTTCCTCGTAGAAATAGGCGCGTTCGTTGTTGTTCATGCCAGTATTTTCTACGGTATGTCCAGTGAGGATGGATGAACGAGCTGGTGCGCAGACGGCACTTGGTGTGTAGGCATTTTTAAAGTATGCACCGCTTTTGGCTAGTCGATCTAAATTGGGCGTTTCCAGTACGGTATTCCCAGCAATACTCAAGGCTTTGTACTGCTGCTGATCGGTCATGATGAACAGGAGGTTTTTCTTTTGTGGTGGTGGTTCTGCTGTTACGGTTTCTTCTTTTGTATTGCATGCAAGACAGAGGAAGAGGATAGCAAGAAATAGGTATATTTTATTCATTTTTAGGTTAATTCAATTAGTCCTATACATTCAAACACATAGACACAATAGGACACATAAGCTTAAAAAGCTTCTATGCTTTCTATGTGCCTATGTGTTTCAAAAAATCCTATTCTCTACTCGGCATCTCCATCGACAATGGAATTTCCTTGCGCAACATCTGCCCAGCTTGTCCTGTCAAAAAGAGATAATGATCGGACGGCACACCATCGTTACCGACAAATTCTACATCTTCGCTATTCGGTGGCGAGTCCAATATTTTGATAATGGCTGTCCCTTCGTCCACTTCATCGTACATGGCGACATAGAGCATTTCTGCGCCAGCATTAATGGCATTAGAAATTAAATCCCAATAGAATTTTCCACCCACTCTCGGAATCGCGCCGTAAGCGGTATGTCGTGCCAAGCCTGGATTGCTTTTGGACAGATTGTGCCAACTAAAACCAGGATACACCAGCGGCACATAATCCACATTGCGCTCCTGACACCATTCCATATCTTGCATGACATGATCGCGATATCTAACTTCATCTTGATGCAAAAGTGGCGTAAATCGCTGCACCATCCATGGCAAAACGATGTCCGACATCTCAATGATTTTGTGCAAATATGGGTCAGGCAAACAGTCTTTATCCAAATCGCGGAAGTAAGTCGGAACGCCTAGCATGACGGAACAACCACCATATTCAGGATCATTTTTTAGGAAGTCAATCAAGCGATTGATACCTATTTTTCGGATGTCATAAGGGCGATCAGGAAAACCCAATCCCCAGATAGCGACCAACGGCTTGCCGTTGTGATGGAGATACTGTTCGCTACCCGTCACTTTCATCTCATCGACCAGCCGCTTCCAATCTTCGATGACCGCCGAACAGTCCTCACCATCTGCTCGTAAGCCAGACAAATCATACATCACGCTATAGGCTCGATCATACTTGTCTGCCATTTCCATTGCATTTCGTAAGATCACATCTTCTGACTTATTCGGGTCGTCGTGACGCCTAGCAACATTGAAAAAGCGTTGCATAAAAACGCCATCGACGCCATATTCTTTCATCCACTTGAAGTGCAGATCGGTCGTGCTTTTGTCGACTGAACTAAAGACTTTTGCGATGCGACCATCCGAGTGTTTGAACTCTGTGTCGTATGTTTTTTCGTAGTCTGACACATCTGGGAAGAAGTCAATGGTATTGTTGTCTTTGTCAAATTTTCCGCCTCTACCATAATGTCCCCATTTCGAGCCAGAACCATCGCCAGGTGCTCTAAACCAACCTTGATAGCCAGCCATCACTAAGCCTTTGTAACTTGGGTAGTTAGTGCTCTTGGTGTGTTTGTTTTGTGCATCTGCTGGTAGAGCTAGTGCAAGTAGTATCAATAGAAATAGCGTATTTTTGATTGTCATGTTGTTGATTTATCGTCGTTTGAGATTTACTAAATCTTGGAGATTTTGCAAATCAGGCATTCTGTTTTCTACTGAATCGTCGGTGGTGCAGCCTTCTCCTCACTTCCCCATTCTTTATTTGCCTTAGCACCCATCACCAACTCCAACTTTCCGCCAGTTTTAATATCATCATGCGAAAACCAAGACTGATTCCAATCTTCCCCATTCAGCTTCGCCGACTGGATGTATTTGTGATCGGGCGAGTAGTTATCGACTTCAATTTCAAAAGTTTTGCCGTTGCGGAGATGCACTTTGGCTTCTTCAAAGACTGGACTGCCGATGTTATAAATCGGTGTGCCTGGCGTGACTGGATAAAAACCCAATTGCGAAAACACCACAAACGCCGTCATGCCACCACCATCTTCATCCCCTGGTACGCCCATCAAATCGTTTCTAAACCACTGATCGAGTAAGGTGCGAATGCGCTTTTGCGTCTTCCACGGTTGCCCAGCGTAATTGTAGAGATAGGGAATGTGCAGCGATGGCTCATTTGCCATACTGAACTGCCCGACGTTGCCAGTTTGATCTGGGAGTTGGGCGTAAAAAGCGTATTTGCTTCTGCCTAGCGGCTCTCTAAAAAGCGCGTCTAAGTTCTCAATAAAATCTGCTCTGCCCCCCATCAAGTTGATAAGGTCTTCTATGTTGTGCTGTACATCCCAACGATACGTCCATGCATTGTTTTCGCCGTAAAATTTTCGTGCGCCCATGCCCCCTGAAAATTTGTAATCGAAGGGTTCGATGAAATCGCCATTTTTGTCTTTTGGATGGAAAAATTTAGTTTCGGGATGGAAGAGATTGCGGTAGTTGAGAGAGTTTTTTAGGAAGTGTTGGTACTCCTCTTCTTTTCCCAATTCCTTTGCAATTTGTGCCAGACACCATTCGTCGTAAGATGTCCCTAAAGTTACTGCCACTGGCTGTCGACTTTCAAAAGGATGGACTTCAGGAACGGTTTCTTCCTCACCATCTGGCAGTGCTGGCAAGTAACCTTTCTCTTTATAAAAGGCATCAATTTCACCAGCTGGCATACCCGACCAAGGTGCTAAAGTCTTTTCCGTGATTCCTCCTTTGGCGGCTTTGTAGGCTTTCTCCAAATCAAAATCGCGTAAGCCTTTTCGATACGCATCAATGACGGAAGCCACGCCATGATTGGAGTTCATACGGCGGCTGTCGCCAGTCACTTCTGGGAAAGTGGGCATCCAAAAGTTGTCCATTTGTTCCGCCATTGTTATGAACGAATGGATAATGTCCTCTTCACGATCAGCATCAATCAAGACCCGTAGCGGATGATGAGCGCGATAAGAATCCCAAATCCAATCATCTGTATAAAAAGCGCGTCCTCTGTCCTCATGTACTTTGCCATCGAAGGCACTGTAATAGCGTCCGTCTTCGGAGAGCGAAACTGGTCGTTCGTAGGTGCGATAGAGTGAGGTGTAAAAGACAATTTTTTCATCTTCCGTTCCGCCTTCTATTTCAATTTTGCCGAGTGCCTCGTTCCAAATGGTTCTAGCCTCTTTTTGTAATTCCTCGATGTCTTTGTCAGCTACTTCGCGCTGCATATTGCTGGCAGCTTGTGCTTCGTCGATGAAGGAAATGCCGTAGCGCAAGGGTAGTTTCTTCGTACCTTTTGGGTATTTCAACACAATGCACGCATTTTCGCCAGTTGCTTTAGTGGCTTTCGTTAAGCGACCGTTTTTTAGGACAAACACACTTTCTGGCTGCACCTCTGGTTGTAAATGTAGGTAGACTTTTGTATCGTTTTCAATCTTTTGGAAGCCTGAAGCGGATGAGCCATTCCAGTTCATCGCGCCATTCTTGGAGTTGATAATTAGATAGGTATCCTCTTCATTATCAAAGGTAATTTCGTACATCGCCGACTGCTTAGACAGACCAAAATCGACGGTTGTTTCTTGTTCGTCTAAATAGACTTGGTAGGAATAGGGCGTTAGTTTCTCGTTGTCGTAGCTATAGTCGATGACGGGTTGTAGATCGCTTTCGTCTCCTTGGAAAGAACTCAAATTAAACGCCGAACTTCCTCTGTGACTGGTAATAATCAACGGTAATCCTCGAATCAAATCTGCCGTAAAATCGCGACGTTCTGGATAGACGCGAAGCATACTGTGAGGCAAATGAATCGTCGGAAAAGTAGGGACAAGCAAATGACTGATGTTGCCAATGTACGGGTTGACGTAATCGACTGGATGATTGGGGTCGTCTGTAGCAGTTTGGGTGGTGTCCGCGTTAGGTTGTTCGAGCAAGACTGAACCTGTTAAACAGAAAAAGCTAAGGATGGCGATGATGTAGAGGGCGCGTATTTTGTAGTTGGTCATGTTTCGTTTCTTTTAGTATTGAGATGTGGGATCGCTTCGCTTTGATCCCGAAAGCTATCGGGATGAGACTGTTTCGTCAGGAATTGCAGTTCAATAGAAATACTTTGTACGGTCTCATTTTTGGCTAAATCTTTATCCTCTAAAAAGTAGTATTTTTTGACTTTGCTGTAATTGATTGATGCGTATCGTATAGTAGTAAATACCGTTTGGAAGTGGCTGTCCGATATGATCTGTTCCGTCCCAAACGATTTGATATTTTCCTGCTGAAATTTTTTCATTAGTCAATAATCGGACACCTTTTCCCAAAGCATCGAATATCTCAATTTGTACTTGTCCACTTACTTTGGCTTCGTATTCGATAGTGGTTGTGGTGGAAAAAGGATTGGGATAACTACTGACCGTAGAAAGTGCATTGGACTGAATCTGTTGAGTTGCAGTCGTCTCTTTCAACGTATATACAATGATGGGATTCAGACCATTTCTATTGTTGGTGATGAGGAATAGCTTTTTGCCATCTGGCGAAACTGCAATGTCTCGAAGCCTACCATTTTGGTCTTGATCTTCACTGAAAAAGGTCTTTGGATTGGGGTTGTCTTCGGTGGAAGGGGCGAGGCTTACACCGTCTGGATTGAGTTGAAACTGAAAGACTTCTTGATCGGTGACACTACCATCTTTCAGCGTGACGACCAATAGGCTATTTGTCCATTCTGGAATACCATCGCTACCATAATAAATACCATCCGAAGGCGCGACCGTAGGCCAAGTTGAAAAGTTGCCATCATCGACTGCTGCTGTTCCCCAAGCGTAGAGTGGTTCTACCAATTGGTCATTTTCGATAGCTGGATTTGGCGTATAGTTTTGGACGTAATTGAGTTCGCCTTCGTAGTTGCCATCGTGGTAGCCTTGTATATCTTTCCAACCGTAGTTAAGTCCTTTTTGTAAGACATTAATTTCATCGTCGGTGGTGTGACCGTGCTCAATGTCATAGACAATATTTTGTGTTGGATTGAAGGCTAATCCTTGTGGATTTCGATGTCCGCGTGTGAAAAAGCTATTGCCTGGGATGGGATTGTCTGCTGGAATCGTTCCATTCATGTAAACACGATGAATTTTGCCATTTTGGGTAGTTGGGTCTTGAGCGAAGTTGTTTGGATTGTCTGCAAGAGTAGGGTAGCAGTCGTCGCGATTGGATCCTAGATCACCAATAGAATAATACAAGTAGTTCTCGCCGTTTTGTTGTATCGCCATCATCCGACCACCGAAGTGATCGTAACCATTTGGTATGTTAGTGACGATGTCTGTTTGCTCAGTAATGGTTTCGCTCGTAGCATTCCATTTGAGTTGTACAATTTTAAATTCGGTAGTAGGAGCGTCGTTTGTTCCGCTATTGTAGGAATAGTAGAGATAGACGAAGGAGCTATCTGGATTTAAAAATTCTGGATGTAAAGCTAAGCCATAGGTATTCGCGCCGATGGACAATCCGCAAGGTGCTCTTTCACTTTCTGCACCGCTAAAGTAATCGTCGGCGGCAAAAACGGCTGTTCGGATACCTGTTTCAGGATGAATACGAAGTACTGTTCCATTTCGTTCGGATACCCACAAATGATCGTCCGCTCCGTAGGTGATTTCCCATGGATTGAAGACTAAAGCGGAAAGCACAGAGCGTTCAAAGGTTTGCCCAATGCCAAGAGCTGGTAGGAACAGCAATGTAATGAGTATGTAATGTATAGATTGCAAAGAGATAGGTTTGCTGTTGATGATAATTTCGTTTTGTTTACATCCAAGGTGGTTTCAACCCCTTGACCGTACTACAATGGGCTAAAGTCGCATCGGAATTTCTTAGCAACAGTAGTTGAAGAAATAGAAACTAAACCTTGCGATTCCATTTCCATTTTCTTCAACTTAATCTAACTACTGTTTACTATTTAAAAATTAACTTTCGCGCCGCCAAAGGCGACGCGGAGAGGAGTTTGGAGGGAGAAAAATAGTTTTTGCAAAACCATTTTTTCCCTCCAACTCTCCTGATTCAAAAGTTATAAAAGCTTAGTTTACTGTGCATTAAGCTATTTCAGCAAAATCACGCGCTTTGCCGATAGCGTATCGCCAGTTTTCAAACCGACAGTGTAAATGCCATTCGGTAAGTGCTGCGCATCCCAAGTCAATTGGTGTTCGCCTGCTGGCACTTTGCCATTTAGCAGTTCCGCCACTTGCTGTCCGTACGAGTTGTAAATGACGACTTGTACGTTGGCAGCTTCGACCAAATTGTAATTGATGGTGGTGACGTCGTTGAATGGATTTGGATAGACCTCTTTTAACTGCGCAATCAAATTGTCTGCAGAGACATTTTTTACAGGTACTAAAGCTCTATCTGTCGATAGGCGAACGTGGTCGATGTATATAATACCTGGCAAGAAGGCTGAATTATCTGCTGTTTTCCAACGAAATGCTAACCATCCTCTATCGGTGTTTTCGTTTGTGGTGAAGCTGAATTCAAACTGCTGATACTCATTGGTCAACGGAAAGCCTTCTCCAGATTCGCCGACTACATTTCGTTCGGCATCGAACAAACCATAAGTTGTTTGAATCGAACCTTCAGGACTAGCTGCGTCTTTTTTCGCCCAAAATGAACCGAAATATTCTGTATTTGGCTGCAACGGCGTATTGGAATCCCAAGAGTCCAACGAGCGATCTACTAAATCATCCGTAGGCTCTACGTAAGTGATCCGCGCCGCTTTCTCCCCATCAATGACATGCTCTGGATCAGTTACGATTTCAGCTACACTACCTATTGCATTCGGCACTTCATAGAATCGCCAAAAGTCAAAATCATTTTCAAAGCTACCATTAAAGTCGGCTAGAATCTCGGTTGGATCTACTCCACCTCCGTTCAGTAGGTTGTTGTAGTATTCTTGAACAGTCGCCAACGCGCCATCCGCATCGTATTCCATATCCGACCACCACGTTAAAGCACCCATTGGCATGCCATCAATTTCCGAACGCACATCCGCTGCGTAGGAGAAGTCTTCGATGAAGTCACTAATCTGCGTGATGCCATCGCCGTTTTCTGTTTCTACACCTGGAATAGTAGTTGGGTCTAAATCACCAAAGGCAATCGACAATTTATCAAAATCACCTGGATCAGGTACACCATAGTTTCGTCTTGCCATTCGCGCAAATTCGTCGCCAATCTCTTGGTTTGGAATGCTTTTTGTTGCCACTTCTGGATTGATGGTATTGTCGTAGTTGCCCTCCGCGATGATACCTTCGTACTCATTGATGATGGCTTGTGCGTAGTTGCTGATAAATGCTGGCGCAACATTGGTGACTGGAATCGGTAAATCTTCGTCGCTGATGTCTGCCGACCAAGCGCGGTACGAGAGCGGAAAGTCGCCTACATCGTTAAATTCACCATTGTAATATTTGTCCAAAAATGGACTGGTAAAGTGAATATTGTTAGAGGACAACCAAATCACGTCTTCCATTTCTGGTACAAATCCGTGTCCGAGTTCCCAGAGCATGGGATCAATTTCCATCACATTTGTGATACCGACAGGATGCCCGCCAGTTGCTGCTTCCGCGATCTGACTTTGTAGTTGCGTCTCTTGCGTCGATTGGCATTCGCCCTCCCAGTTACAATTGACAAATAGATTGTTGGTGAAATACGCTTCTTTGTATTGCTCAAAAAAGAACACATATTTTGGCGTATTGATAATCGAATTGTGATCGAAAAATAGGAAGTTGATTGGATTATTTTTTCCAAAAAACGTCAATCCTGAATTGGCTACGGTACAGTTTTGGACAGAAAGCGTGTCAATCGGTTCGCCGTTATCACCACGTGCTATGACTGCAAAGTTGAAGGAGTTTTCAAACTGACTGTTGTCGCGGAAGTAGCAATCTTTCAAAAAGATATTCGCTGGACCATCCACTTGACGCATACTAATCAAGTCGCCACTCAAGGCAAATTCGGTCACGACATCTTCCATCCGAAGTGTTTGTCGATCTCGCAAGATGCTAAATAAAGTCGCGCCTCTATTACTCACTGTTCGTGCGGGCCAATACAAGTTTTTCAAGGTCAATGACCCATGTACGACATGCGTAAATGCATTGCCACCATCTCTCGGTGAAGACAGAACAATCGGTTTTTTGCCGCCTTCCACTTCTTCTCCTACGATGGTCAAAGTCGCGCTGGTTTCTTCAATATCTGGACCGCCAAATTGAATCCGCGATTCCATAAAATAAACGGTGTTGGCTTTGAGCATATAGACCCGATTGGGGTTGATGCGATTGCCGTTGTCTAGCACGTCTTCATTGATAGTTTTTTCTAGTAACCCAATGTTTTCAACGCCACCTTCAATGACGATCACTTCTTGATCGGCAGGTACTTGTGCGTACAAGAAAGTCGTCAGTAAAGTGAGCATCAGTGTGCTTGTAAAAAGTTTTTTCATTTTATTATTGTTTTGTTTTAAGAATTTAAGTACATGATTAAGATGTGAGATAGTGAGATGTGAGATTATGAGACCATCATCAATCTATCTCTAATTCATTTTTAAGTCTCTTTTAAAATTGTGTATCTCCAAGAGGTCATACTCCTTTGGATGGAATACAGTTATGGTCTTTATATCACTCTGATCTTGTGACTATACACTTTTAGCTTTAGCTAAAAAATCTATATGTTTTTTACTTTTAATGCACTGTAAATGAACTAACTATGTGTTCTATGTGCCTATGTGTTTTTAATTTTATGTAGTTCTTATTCCTCTGATTTAAAATTATAGCGCAAGCCAAATTGAGCGGTTAAGCCATAAAATTCGCTAGTTCTGGGCATGATGAAATCTTGTGCAAAAAAGTTGGATTGTTCAGTCAGTTCATTCAAGTTGGCGATGTCTAGGGAGAATGCTAATCTGGGCGTAATTTGCTGTTTGATGGCAAAGTCGATTCGGAATTCATCGCTGGTTCTGGCATCCAATAAGTTGTTGACTGGGTCTAAAGAAGAGATCGTTTCGCCTTGGTAGCGGAAAGACAACCTGGTCGAAAAGCCTTTGTAGTCCCAACCAATTCTGGCATTGAATAGTGCAGCTGGCTGGTCGAGCATTCTGGCATCTCGCGTTCGGTAGATTGGCGTTTCTACTGGAATCGGAATGATGCCAGTATCATCAAATGTGGTAATGATTTCTAAGTACGGAAACTCAGTGGCTGACCAAATCTGCGAGTAGTTCAAATCCAATACCAAGCCTTGCAACAACCCTGGCAAATACCAGAAATTCGTCTGCCAGCTGATTTCAAATCCTCGGAAGTAGGCTTTGTTGGGATTGTTGATCGGAACTCCATTGTTAGAAGTGCCAGGCGTTTGGAACAATTCTGGATCATACAGTACACGTGGTGCTTCCAAAGAGGCAATCAAGGATTCTGGCGCGCCTTCTAGTCGATTGAAATATTCTGGCTGATACACTGGCAAACGATAGATCAAATCATCAATTTCTTTGTAGAAACCGTTGATGGTAAATAGCCCCAATTTGTTGTTGAAAAACGAAATACCCAAGTCCAAATTGGTCGCCAGTGAAGGACGCAAAAATGGATTGAAGGAACGAAGTCGAGTTCTATCGAAATTGGAAGTGATGCCTGGCGATAGGAACTGATAATCTGGGCGAGACGCACTGCGATAGGCGGCTGCTCGGATGTCACTCCATTCGTTCAGGTCGATCTTCATATTGACACTCGGAAACCAAAACGCATTCTGTCGATTGGCGGTTACATCTTCTGCTTCGCGTACGCCATCTGGATCGAAATCATCCTCCAAAATATATCTGGCGGTATAGGTCGTTCGCATATCTTCGTAGCGCACTCCTGGCAAAATCATGATGTCTTCACCGATGTTGATGGTGGTCATAATATAACCTGCACGTAGTTCTTCGGTATTGGAAAAGTCGTTTTGATTGGACGGGACACCCTGTACCCAGTGAATGGTGCTGCCAAATTCATCATACAACTGATCGTGTACATCTTTTAGCTTCTCTAAATCGGCTGACCAACCTAACTCGTAGCGACCATCTAGAATTTCGCCATAGTCGTAATCTTCGTCAATGAAATTCGCGCCGACCAAGCCTTCTGCATTCGTAATGCCCACGTCCTGACGGGTCAAAAAATCTGGAAATGTTGGATTTACAATTGTATTCACACGACCAATACCAATACCACCGAAGTAGTACGTTTGTCGGCTATCAGTGTCGCTCGTTCGCACTTTTCGGACGTACTTTCCACCGACTTCCAGCTTCCCTGAAATGTTGTCAAATACGCGAAACGGCACTTTCCAATTGCTACTTACGGTCTGCGTTCTGTCTTCGCCCATCGTGGTACTTCTTACATTGTCGAGGAGCAGCGAACGTCTGCCTGAACTGATGTCAAAAAACTCATCAATCAAGCTAGAAGGTTGTGCGAATAATTTGTCGCTTTCTGAAATGCTAGTGCCTTCCAATACATCATCGTCGAAGTTGTAGCGGTCTCTGGCGTTATCAATAGTCGTTCGGCTGAAAGACCCATCTACGTTGAGTTCTGTCGTTCCAATATTGAAGCGGCTACGTAGCGAGTGCGACCAAATCGTCTCAATGGGACGAGAGTCACCAATAGAGAATCGGAAGTCGTTTTCATTGAAGCGAAAGGTATTGATGCGCTCTTCGTTGTCGTTGCGCATTCGGCTCAAAAAGTTATTGAAGCGAATGTCCATGAAGTCATTTCGGAAGTCCAACATCGCACTACCATGCAATCGTTGTCGAATGGCGATCACCTCCGTGATAGACGCGCTGGACGTGTAGAGTTCTTCTTTATCGACGGTGATATTTTTCTGATAGCTGGCACTAAATCGGTCGGCGGAACGGATGACGCGCTCGCTTCCCCCATTGACTAACAAACCTACTTTATTGTCGAAAAAGCGATTGCCAATACTGCCCGACAATTTGTAGTTGGAAAAGCTTGTCTCCAAATTGTTATAACCACCCATCGCTAGGACGCTGTAGTTCAATCCTTCATCGGCAGAGCGCAATCGCAGATTCACGACACCGCCAATCGCATCCGCATCTTTATTGGGAGTCAAACTTTTGGACAACTCAATTCCTTCCAACATTTCCGAAGAAATCACACTCAAACCCACACTTCTGTCGCCGTCAATTCCTGACATCCGCACACCATCAATTTCGACGACCGTATATTTTGGTGACAAGCCACGCACGACGATTTTATTCCCTTCGCCACCTGACCGCTGCAAGGAAACACCTGGCAAACGCCCAATAGATTCCGCCGCATTCACATCTGGAACTTCTTGTATTTTATCGGAAGAGACGATGTTGGTGATGGTATTAGAAGAAAGCTGCTGATTGATAGCTGCCATTTGTCCTTTGGCTTGTGCGCTAATAATGACTTCTTGTCCCATAACGGTGCCTGCACCTAATGCTACGTCTATCGTTTGAGATTGCCCGGCATCTAGAGTAACGTCCGTCCGCTGCTCGTCCTCGTAGCCGACATAGCTATAGGTGACGGTGTACGTGCCAACGGGAATGTTATGAATTGTGTAGCGACCGTCTAGATCGGTGGCTGTTCCTAAATTGATTTCTTCGATCATGACATTCGCGCCGATAAGGGCTTCGCCTGTGACTTCGTCGGTCACTGTCCCTTTGATGGTTGCTT
>CAYLPW010000137.1:3110-12975 GCA_964385665.1 uncultured Saprospiraceae bacterium | reverse complement strand
AAAAAAATATCTTTGTCGCTTTATGTCTAGGAACGAGACAGTAGCTGACTTGATTCTAGTCCATTACTACCTTTCTTTTCGACAGACTATATAAAACCAAGGTGGCGCACATGATATATAATGATCCCAACTACCTAGTGGCGTCTCCGAATCAGTGCCTACTTCCTCCTCAAACCGAAGCAAGTTAAAGCCTCTTTCCAATAAACCATTCAGCACTGTCGATAGTGTATGTCGATACTCTTGTGGACTCGGTATTTCAACTGCTTCGCCTTTCGAGTTTTCAAAATTCCAATAGGGATGAAAGACTTCAACTGCCTGTCCATCTTGATAGGGCTGCCAGATGGGATAGCCTTTTCCTTTCCAGAGTTCTGTGGTTTGCCACTCCCCTTCCCAACAGCCATTGCGCCAAGAACCGTGTACAAAAGGATTATGAAGCATTAGGTCATATAGTCCATTTGGACGCAATACCCGACAGACTTCATCGAAAACGGCAGTTGCATTCGGAATATAATTGATCGAATAAGGCTGATAGACAATATCGAAAGCAGCATCTGCAAATACACTTAAATCGCGCATATCGGACTTCACAATAGTTAGTGGCATATGGTAATGCTGAGCAGCTAGATGTTCCTTTTGAAGTTGTTCTTCGCTAAAATCGACTACCGTTACCTCCGCGCCCAAGAGGGCAAAAGCGATGCTTTGTTGTCCGCCACCACTCGCTAGACAAAGCACTTTTTGACTGGCTAAATCATCGTCATAGAAACCGTGCCGATTGATGTAGGCTCTGGCAGATTCAGGCGTTAGATGGAATCGTGGCTGAGAGCAGAGGACGTTGTTTTTAGCCAATTCATCCCAAAGTTGTTCATTTCTTTTACTCATAGTTGTGCGTTTGAATCATTTGGTAAGATGCTATTAACTGCCCAGCATATTTCGACCATCAAGGTAGTAAAGGTTTTCTAAAAATACCAAATAGCTCTTTGCCAGCACGTGGCTTGATGGAGTTGTAGCTGTGCTCAAAAGTCTGTGTCTCAAAGTAGGGTTCAAAATATTCTAAATATTCCGCTCGACTACCACCGAAAGGACGAGACTCCCCTACTGGCTTGTCAAACCATAGTCCAACTAGTTTGCCACCTGGTACGAGCAGCTGATCCATTTTTTTCGCGTAAGCTGTACGGTTTTCGATAGTCGGCAAAAACGAGCAAAAAAACGTTTGCTCAACGATTAGATCGTACTCTCCATCTAACTCGAAGAAGTTAGCCTGCAGTAGTTGATTGGCAGGAAAGTCAGGTACGCGCTTCGCAAATGCAGCCAGTGGTAATGCTGAAATATCGACTACTTCTACTCGCCGAAATCCACTTTTCCAAAGGTATTCCGCTTCATGTGCGTTGCCTGCTCCTGGAATTAAGATACGTAACTCTTTATTCAGCACTTGATCGAAGTATTCTTTGATGGGTGTCGAAATAGTACCTATATCCCAACCAGTATGTGCTTCTTTGTACCGTTTTGTCCAGTACGCTTCTTCTTGTTTGGTCGATAACTTCATGCGCTATTGTTTGATAGTTATAAAAACGACTAGACTGAAAAAGGTTTGACCATTTGCCCAATCTTAGGAACGTTGAACAAATAAATTTACATTCTTGACTTCATCTTTTTGCACTACTCTTCGTTAGAATTTCCGAAAGCTTTCGGAACTTATTTAGCAAGGGCTATACGCACATTCTTAATTTAATAATGGGAACCCTTTATCCCATTACTTCATGGATTAGCACAAAAATATCTTGCCAAGAAAGTACCTTTATTTATTACTTATTAAAAGTTCAATAATCACCTGTTCCAACTAATTGGCTTCTTTTGAGCCATTTTATCAATGAACTTAAGGAGTGTTCGCACTCAAAATTAGCATCAACTTCCACTAACAAAATACTAACGCTCCTTTAACTACACCATAACTGACTTCTGAGAGGCCTATGCATTACTAGTAGTAGAACACGCAACACATATGAAATCTCTCTTTTCTATTCGATCGCTCTTCTTTTCATGGATAGTAGTATTCGTGCAAACAAGTTGTACGGAAGACTTTTTTGTCTTGCCAGAAGAGTCAGACTTAGAACAGATAGAAGAAGACACGCAGGAGACAACAACGTCTGAGTTGAGTGCTTTTGCGCTCACTGCATTGAACCAGGTCAATCGGCTTCGCCAACAAGGTGTACCCTGTAGCGACCAAGCGCAAGGTAGGGCTACTCCTCTAAGATGGAACGATCAGTTAGCCGCAGCAGCTTATCGTCATGCAAAAGATATGGCGGATAAAGACTATTTCGCACACCAAGGTTCTGATGGTTCAAAGGTGGGTGATCGAGTGACTGCTTCGGGTTACACGTGGAAAGGTGTGGCTGAAAATATAGCGAAAGGACAGCGCAGTATAGAGGAAGTCATGCAAGGATGGAAGAATAGTCCCGGACATTGTAGAAATATGATGCACCCTAAATATACTGAAATGGGGATGGCGCGAGTAGGCAACATTTGGGTACAGGTGTTTGCGACGGAGCGTTAATGGACAGTAGGTCGTTTGTAAGAGGAGTACACGCTTCTGTAAAAGAATCTGTACTTTCGTTACATCTTTCACTCGACTCAACGCAATGGCAGCGCGATATCAACTTTTATTCTTTTTACTGATGGGTTATGCTGCGACGGCTATTGCCCAAACCAACGTTCTGGACGCCAAAATCAGTGGCGATTACACTCCTAGTACAATCGTTCAAATCTTACAGGATGTAGAGCAGCAGCTGGATGTACAGTTCTACTACGACCCAGACAAAGTTCCCTACTTCAAAGTCAGCCACGAGTTTCGAGAGGAACGCCTGTTTGATGCGCTACAAGCTATATTTAAAGAAACTACTTTTGTATTTGCTCAATACGAGCCTGGTAAGATTGTCGTTGCACGGAAAGGAAACTTCAATAAAGAATATGCTGCACAGCTCATTGAAAAGTGGAGGACTGGAGAAATGGAAACGCCACAACTTGATGCGCTGAAAGAGGAAACCTTGACATTCGGTAGTCAAGAAACAGCAGAGGAGGGCGAGCTACTGTTTGCTGGAACACTCATCGACTTAACTACGCGTGACCCCATTATCGGAGGGACATTGACGACTAGAAATGGGGAAGGCACGGCAACGGATGAATTCGGACGATTTAAGCTGTCACTACCTGCTGGAGAGCATCTACTGCTGGTGCGCTATATTGGCTATCAAGCTATCGAACTAACGTTGGGCTTATTCGAAGCTGGAGAGGCAGAATTGTTGATGAGTACCAATCCTCTGGAACTGGATGAAGTCGTTATTAAAGCACAAGCAGCTGATGCAAATGTACGTTCTACACAGACAGGTATCGAAACACTTACACCTTCTGCGATCAAAGAATTACCTTCCTTTCTAGGGGAAGCGGATGTCATCAAAAGTCTAGAAATGTTGCCTGGTGTGACTTCAGTAGGCGAAGGGGCATCAGGCTTCAATGTGCGCGGTGGAGGTATTGATCAGAACTTAATCTTACAAGAGGGTGCGCCAGTATTCAATGCGTCGCACGTACTGGGTTTCTTTTCTATTTTCAATCCAGATGCTATCAAGAATGTTACACTGTACAAAGGTCATATCCCAGCGCAGTATGGTGGACGACTTTCTTCCGTATTGGAGGTAGAATTGCAGGATGGCGCGTATGACAAATCAGCCGTATCGGGTGGTATAGGCCTGATCGCAAGTCGCTTGCAATGGCGGACACCAATCCAAAAGGGAAAAACGGCATTACTTGTTGGTGCGCGAGCTTCGTACTCGGACTGGTTGTTGCGTCGTGTACAGTTGCCTGATGCCAAGAGTAGTTCCGCTTATTTCTACGATGGTCTGGCAAAGTTGACACATCGTTTTTCGGAGAGTAGCAAAATAACGGCATCTTACTATAGAAGCTTTGATTTCTTTCGCTATGCGCGCGACTTTGGTTTTGATTGGCAGACACAACTGCTGAACCTCAAATGGCAGAAAATATGGAACGATCAATGGTCATCTTCAACGACCTTATCTGGTGGTGACTACGACAGCAGCCAATTTGACCCTGATGGAATGGATGCCTTCAACTTGTCCAATGGCTTGCGATATGCTAAGTTTAAACAGCACAATTTCTATCGGCCCAATCAGCAACACGCCATCACAGTAGGTGCAGATGCAACGTTCACTTCCATGCGCCCCGAGCGATTGCGTCCGAACACTGCGGCTTCGAGCATTCGTGAGCGAACGATCAATAAAGAACAAGGATATGAATTTGGTATCTATATCAGCGACGAGTGGAACATTAGTCCACGCTGGGCAGTCGATGTAGGTCTGCGGTACAGTGGTTATCAAAACTTAGGACCTGATATTGTCTACGATTATGCAGCGAATGCCCCTCGTACTGTCGAAAACATACAGGATAGCACCTCTTACGCTTCGGGCGAACCTATTGTTTATTATGGTGGATTCGAGCCACGTATTTCTTTTAAATGGCAAGTGAATGAGCAAAGTTCTATCAAGTGGAGCTACAATCGATTGCAACAATTTATCCACCTTATTTCCAATACTGCTGTCGCCACACCTGTCGATATTTGGCAATTGAGCAATTCGTATTTACCTCAAAAAGTAGCTGATAATTTCTCCATAGGACTATTCCGAAATTCAGAGGATGCAAAATGGGAAACCTCTATTGAAACTTATTATCGAAGCATCGACAATCAGTTGGATTTCAAAGATTTAGCTACGCTTTTATTGAATGAGCAGATTGAAACAGAATGGCTAAATGGCATTGGGCGAAGCTATGGCGTGGAACTCTATGTGAAAAAGAATCTGGGAAAGTGGACAGGCTGGATGTCCTATGCCTATGCACGTTCTGAAACAAGAATAGATGCTAACTTCGATGATGAAGTCGTCAATAACGGCGACTGGTTTCCAGCCTATTACGATCAGCCACATCAGTTAAGTCTTTTCGCGCGCTGTCAAGTCTTACCGACCCAAGCGTTCACTGCCAATTTCACTTATCGCTCTGGGCGACCTATCACAGCACCAGTAGGGAGTTACTTCATCGGCAACGCGGTCATTCCACATTACTCCGAGCGCAATCAATTTCGTATTCCAGTCTATCACCGTTTGGATATCGCCTATACATTTGACAATGAAAAAGCGAAAAGACGCGGACTAAAAAGTAGTTTGACTGTTGCTATCTATAATGTGTATTTCCGAAAAAATGCTTTCTCTGTTTTCTTCCGGCGAGACAGTCGAGACATTCCACAAGCCTTTCAGTTGGCGATATTGGGTTCAGCGTTTCCGAGTGTCACCTACAATTTTAGTTTCTAATCGTCGATAACTCTCTGTGTTATGCGTTATTTCATTGTATCCGTTGTTTTGCTGTTCCTATGCCCGAGTTGTCTAGAAGAATTTGACTTTGATACGGAAGCTCCTGAAGACATCATTGTTGTCGATGGCACCTTCACTGATAGTGAAGAAGTTGACGAAGTTCGTTTAGCCTATGCGATGGGCTATGGTGTACAGACGTTCTTACCAGTTCTGAATGCGCAGTTGACGTTGTTTGATGAACATGGAAATTCGGAAGCCCTTTTAGAGGTCGATAAAGGTGTTTATCAGTTTGCTAAATCGGAACTAGTGGGTGAAATAGGCACAGCTTATTATCTAGATATTCTCCTACCAGACGGACGACGCTATCAGTCCACACCTGAAGTACTACGAGCTGCTCCCGCTATAGATAGTTTGTCATTCGATGTGGAGCGACTAGAAGAGGTAAATGATTTTGGTCGATTGGTAGATGTGCTGAATTTTCAGCTTTTGGTTCAAACCACCATCAACGAAGAGCAACGCACTGACTTCCTACGCTGGGAAATAGAGCATGTTTATTCGTATACCGAACTCATGGTTTCTCCACTTTCCTTACCCAAGACTTGTTATGTCAAAGAGGAAAATCTAAATCAGCAAGATATCCCAATATTCGATGGAAGAGCGGTCGACGGCAATACGACTATTCAAGAGCAAGTGGCGAGCAAGCGGATGGATTTCACATTCGGGTATGCACAAAGTTATCGAGTCAGTCAATATGCGATGAGCGAAGCCGCCTATATCTATCGAGAACAAATAGATCAAATCAGTAATAATGTAGGCAACATCTTTGACTTGCCACCTGCGCCTGTAAAAGGAAACATAGTCAATGTTAATGATCCAGTAGAGACGGTGTTAGGCTACTTCAGTGTATCTGGCGTCACTAGATCTACTTTATTCGTCACCAAAGGGGAAGTAGTCGACTTCTATCGCCCTCTCGACCCTTGCGGAGCAAATGCGCCTTCAGGACGACCTCCTAACTTTTGCTTTAGTTGTTTTGCTCTTTCAAATAGCAGTACAGATCGACCATTTTATTGGTGATGCGCTGTTGAATCTGGCAAGCTAGATGTGAAGCGATTTAAACTTCTACCGTTGCATATAATTTTCTCGATCCAAGGTGATTTTAGCCTCTTGAAGCTAAAGCAATGCAGTGGGCTAAAGTCATATGGAGACAAGTAAGTACGTGAACCCCACTAATCGACACTTTCATTGATGGGCTAGGTTTCCAAAAGTTTACATCACCTCTGTATGTACCTTTCAATATCTTCTTATCCGATCATCAAACAATATCAAACCAAATGTCCTGTCACAGAACTGGAACAACATGACTTTTAACCACATTTTATTTGTTTATTACTTATATTAATGTATTTTTATATCGACAAAAATAATTAATCTAGAATCTTTTATCTAGTTATAGATTAATACTCAACTTTAAACAAAAAAGTCGTTATGAAACTTAGACTTCGGAAGAAGCTGCCAGACAGCTTCTTGCACACTACCTGTGCGCTCATATTTACATTACTATGCTGTAGCAGCTTACAAGCACAACGCACCATTACTGGCACAATCGCGGATGATGAAGGCACACCACTAATTGGGGCGAGCGTGTTCGTGAGAGGAACTGCTTCAGGAACAGTCACCGATCTAAATGGTACATTTGAACTGACCAATATATCAGATGACGCCACTACTTTGGTCATTAGTTACACTGGCTACGATACACGAGAGGTCGACTTGACGAACGAAAACAACTACGACATCCAGCTAGTCGAAGGAATTGCGCTGGATGAAGTAGTCGTCACTGGCTACGGCGTACAGAAAAAACGAGTCGTTACTGGCGCGATTACCACACTCGGCGCAGAAGAAATCAGTGCTATTCCTACGCCCAGTGGCGTACAGGCGATGCAGGGGCAAGTAGCAGGCGTCGATATTGTGCAGACGGGCGGACGACCAGGTTCAAATCCAACGATTCGGATTCGTGGACGTCGTTCCATTACTGCTTCCAATGATCCGCTGTTTGTGATCGATGGTATTCCACAGACATCTGGTACCAACGCCATCAATGACATCAATCCGCAAGACATTCAGTCGATGGAGATATTGAAAGATGCGGCTGCCACGGCTATCTATGGATCGCGTGGAGCGAATGGTGTTATCATCATCACGACTAAACGTGGTTCAGAAGGTGGTACTGTCATCTCCTATGATGGCTATTTTGGACCGACTAGTCCATTGGCTACTGTCGACATGATGAATGGAGCTGAATTTTTCGCCCTTAAAAGAGAAAGTCGACGACGAGGTTGGGATGGTGAGATTCCTGCGGATGACGTAGTTTCTACTGACCCCACTGAGTTAGAGTCTTTAGCGAATGGCACATCGACCGATTATCAAGATTTGATCTACGATAATGGCTGGCAAACCAATCATCAATTTGGAATACGTGGTGGCAATCAAAAAACGCAATTCAATATTGCATTGAGCTATTTTGATGAGCAAGGCATCATTAGTAACATGGACTTTAATCGCTTGACAGGTCGCGTCAATTTAGATCATAAAATCAGCGATATTTTTCAAGTCGGTATTTCCTTTTTGGCGACTAATTCGACTCAAAACTTTGGTTCTAATGCCACAGTGGGTGAAGCATTATCTAATAATCCATTAGGTACACCTTTTGATGACATGGGTAACCTGTTACTTCTCCCAACTAATGATGGAATTCGTACCAATCCACTTAGTGAATTAGTCGAAAATGCAGTCATTGACGAACGGAGAGTGACGCGTATTTTTGCGCCTATCTACTTACGCGCCAACATTGCAGAAGGACTACAATACACCTTGAATGTAGGACCAGATGTGCGCTACCGAAGAGACGGACGCTTCCGAGCAAGCGATACCAATGCCAATCGAGGTGGCCCTTCGGATGCTCAAATTGAAAACCGCAATGAGATAGGTTACACCATCGAAAACATTTTGAACTATAACACCACTTTTGGTTCTAAGCATAACTTTGGATTTACTGCATTACAAAGTATCCAGAGCCTTGATGAAGAGCGTTTTAGAACACAAGTGCTTAACTTGCCTTATCAGTCTCAGTTGTTTTACAACATGGGAACAGCTGAAGTAAAAGGCGACATTTTTAGTCGATTGGACGCTTGGACGCTGGCTTCCTTCATGGGGCGCGTCACTTATGATTTTGACAATAAATACCTATTTCAAGCGACACTGCGAGCAGATGGTTCTTCTCGTCTAGCAGAAGGCAACAAATGGGCATATTTCCCTGGGGTATCCGCAGGCTGGCGCATCATCGAAGAGCCGTTTATGGAAGGAGTCACTTTCTTGGATGAGTTGAAGCTACGCGTTTCTTATGGTGCAGTTGGTAATACCTCCATCGCTCCTTATCAAACAGCTGGTGCGTTGGGTAGAACGGTTTATGCTTGGGATGAATCGCCAGCCTTTGGGTTTGGATTAAACCAGATTCCGAATGATGAATTGGGCTGGGAAATATCCAGTACGGTCAATGCTGGCGTTGATTTCAGTTTTCTCAATGGTCGCTTCAATGGGGCGGTAGAGGTCTATCGAACCGTTACTTCTGATCTATTATTGAGAAGAAATTTACCGCCTACGTCTGGTTATGAGAATATTTTACAAAATATTGGAGAGACGCAGTCTGATGGAATTGAGTTCTCCTTAGGAGCTGCAATTGTGGATCGACCCAACAACGGTTTTCAATGGTCGGTCAATTTCAATATCTCGACTTATAATGAAGCCATTACACAGCTCGCGCTAGTGGATGCAGATGGAAATCCAGTAGATGACATTGGGAATCGATGGTTCATCGGAGAACCGATTCGCGTTTTCTTTGACTACGAAAAAATTGGCATCTATCAAGCGAATGAAGCAGACTTAGCGGCGTCCGCAGAGAACAAAGTACCTGGTGAGATCAAATTGAAAGATCAAGATGGCGACGGAATTATTACACAAGATGATCGAATCATTTTAGGTTCAGACGTACCCGACTTTTTGGGTGGTATTACTAACCGCTTCTCCTATAAAGGCTTCGATTTGAGCGTCTTCTTCTTCTTCCGTCAAGGCGGTATGGTCAATAGTGCCTTCCACACTTTCGGATCATTAAATGGACTATTCGGTCGTTACAACAATCTGGATGTCGATTATTGGACACCTGATAATCCGACCAATGCGTTTCCACGTCCAGATGAGAATCAGGAAAGCCCTAGAAACAATGCCACGCTTGGGTATTTCGATGGTAGCTTCGTGAAGTTGAGAAATGTATCTCTGAGCTATACCTTGCCATCAAAAATTACACAAAATTTGAAGATGTCTCGATTGAAATTCTACGTGACAGGACAGAATTTATTGGTCTTCTCTGACTACGATACGTTTGATCCTGAAGTGGATGATACGCGAACTAATCGACTACCGACTATTGGTGCAGGAGATGG
>CAYLPW010000137.1:0-3010 GCA_964385665.1 uncultured Saprospiraceae bacterium | reverse complement strand
TAAGATGTTATCCCGAAAGTTTTTGGGAATAGACTTTAGATGCTAGACCATTTCACTCTACCGTCTAACTGCTCTAATTAAGGGAAATAATTAAAAATTAGATAAAATCAGCATTAGATAAAAGGTATTCAGCATAGACAGCGAGCAGTTTGATACCGCTTATTGGTCTATTGTCTACTCTCTAATGTCTAATCATATAAACGATGAAACTAAAATTAATATATTTATTGCTCGGTCTTGCAGGACTCTTCACGATCTCCTGCGAAGACTATTTAGAAGAAGAACTCATTTCCGATGTGTCAGCAGGTACTTACTACACCACACCGCAAGGCTTTGAGGATGCCGTGAAAGCGACTTATTCTTGGATGAAACCCTTTTTTGGTGTCGAAAGAGGCTTTACAATGACCGTTTTTGGGACGGATACCTACACCAACGGTTCGGATGGAGGCAACAAATCGCTCAATCTATACAATGGTGACTTAAATCCGAATCAGGGCGTAGTGCGTGATACTTGGCGAGACTTGTATCGTGGTATCAATCAAGCGAATGCCGTTCTGAATCGAGGACAAGAAATTGATTTGCCACAGGAGGAAAAAGATATTCGTTTTGCTGAAGTCCGCTTTCTACGCGCCTTGTACTACTATATGTTGGTATCCACTTTTGGTGATGTGCATTTGACATTAGAAGAAACAGATGGAATAGAAGTAGAAGCTAATCGAACCGCACAAAATGAAGTATACAGTCAAGCAATTATTCCTGATCTAGAATTTGCGATTGCGACTTTGCCAGACGAGCAAGGCGAGTATGGTAGAGCAACAAAACCAGCTGCGGAGTTTTTGTTGGCTAAAGTTTTATTGAGAAGAAGCTATCAGTCCTTCGGAGAAGGCAATGATGCAGCACGCGCCGAGCAACTCATGACCAATGTGATCGAAAACTACAACTTTCGATTGCTCGATGATTTTAGAGATGTTTTTGAACTTGAAAACGAGCGAAACGACGAGATTATCTTCGCGGTGCAAAACTCTAAAAATCAGGTCGATGAAGGTCTGGACGGGAACGGAAATCGCGGACACTTGTACTTTTTGATGGAGTATGATGTATTGCCAGGCATGACACGCGACGTCGAAAATGGACGTCCGTGGAAGCGATTCCGCCCCACACCATTTACGCTTTCGCTTTGGGATCGTGCTATTGATTCGCGCTACGACAAATCGTTCAAGCACGTTTGGTTGGCGAATACAGAAGGCAATATTCCATCTTGGACGCAAGAGGAAGCAGCAGCGGGTTTGGTGGATGCGAGTTTGGTCGGTGAGCCTAAATTCGCGCTTGGTGATACGGCGGTCTATATTCCTGGACCACAGCTAGAGGAAGAGTGGGACAAAGAACGACAAGATGGCACCCGCTATGGTGTCTGGACCAGCGATGAATTTGATGAACGCCGCTACCCTACTTTGAACAAGTGGCTTGATCCGACTCGTCCCAATCGACAGCACACACAAGGGCAGCGCGATGTTCCTCTCATGCGCCTAGCGGATGCTTATTTGATTCGAGCAGAAGCCAGATTCCAACAAGACGATCTACAAGGAGCTGCCGAAGACCTGAACATCATCCGTCGTCGTGGTGCGCAACCTGGTCAAGAAGCAGCCATGGAAATCACCGCTGCCGATGTCACGCTCGACTTTATTCTAGATGAACGAGGTAGAGAACTAGTGGGTGAAGGGCATCGCTGGTGGGATTTGACGCGCACGAATACCCTCGTCGATCGGGTTCGTCGCTACAATCCACAAGGCGGTCCGAATATTCAAGACTTCCATATCATTCGCCCGATTCCGCAGCAGCAGATTGATCGGACATTGGGTGGGTATGAGCAGAATCCTGGGTATTTTTAGTTTAGATATGAGACTTGAGATCGCTTCGCTTCTAGATAGGAGACGACTCCGACCGTTTAGCTTATTGTTCGAGCAGTCAGTTATCTGTTAGCGACGGCTATCTAATCAATACTAAAATTCCATCACGGCTTTGGGGCGGTGGTGGGATTTTTTTTGTTTTGACAATGTGGGTTGAGGTGGTTGCCAACTTTCGATGCGTTTTTTGCGTTTTATTACCGAAATATCAATCTTTAACTATGATAGCTTCCAATATTCTAAACCGAATCAAACAAGCTGTTCATGAATTGGAACCGCAGGCGGAAGTCATTCTATTTGGTTCTAGGACAAGGGGTGATGCAAGAACCGATTCCGATTGGGATATATTGATTTTAGTGCCGTATGCTGCTGGACTAAAAGAGGAGCAACGGTTTCGGCATCAACTCTTTGAGGTAGAGTTAGAATTTGGGCAAGCGATCTCTACTTTTGTTAAGTCAAAAGCAGACTGGGAAAGCACGTTCCGAGTGACACCGCTTTATCGAGAAATTGCGAAAGAAGGCATGACTATATGAAGGACGCTGACAAAATAGCCTACGTCAAATACCGTCTTGCCAAAGCAGATGAAACACTGCAAGCTGCTGAATTACTGATGAACAATCAACAATGGAATTCAGCTATTAATCGATTGTACTATGCCGCTTATTACGCGATCACTGCCTTGCTTGTTCAAGCACAAGTCAATACCAAAACGCACTCTGGCGTAAAGACACAATTCTTTCTGCACTACGTGAAGACTGGAAAAGTAGCTATTCATTTAGGGAAGGTCTATTCTGATTTATTTGATTGGCGACAGAAAGGCGATTACAATGACTTTTTTGATTTTTCTAAGGAAGATGTAGAAAGTATTTTTCCACTTACAAAGGAGTTGATGGATGCAGTAAAGCAGCAAATCACTTAAAGACAATTCCTTTCACTATTCCATGTCAAATCCTATTTCTTCTTACTTTTGGTGTATCGATGACCTATAAAACAGCGATGCGATGTCGGAATTGATACTACGATTGATTGATTGAAAAGGAGAAGTCGTAGCATTTACATTCACTATCCCAACGCCTTCTCCACCGCCCCAATCAAGCCAGTCACAT
>CAYLPW010000136.1:0-13058 GCA_964385665.1 uncultured Saprospiraceae bacterium | reverse complement strand
GTTTAAAGATTATTTTAATCATGGACGTTTCATATTTCTGTTTTAATTTTCATTGGTAATTAGCGAACACAGTAGAGGTGAACTCAACACTCACTACTAGTGGTCTACTCTAGAAGTCTAATTCGTGCCTACACGTTCGACTGTATAGCTAGTCGAGGTATTCATATCTGCACTCATCTGCCCTACTTGACCACCAGACATATTCATTTTACCTTCCATTTCTTGTTTACCTTCTGTGCGTTTTGCCCAGCCAGTTTTTTCATCGACTAGTATTGTTCCTGTCTTTGTGCCACTTAGGTCATACGTCATTTCCATACCCATCATTTCAATAGCTGCTGCGTCTGGGTCACTTTGCACCGTTCCGACGTACGTTATCGTTGCGACACCACCTTTTCGCTCTGTCAATGTATAAGTAGTTTTTACGACATTTTGCATACCAGAGGTTACCGTTTGCTCTTTTGTCCACGTATCGCCTACTTTCACTGGTGTAGTTGGATAAAAGCCCGTCAATGTAGCTAGAGAAGACTTGATCGCCTCCAGTCCAAACTGAGCTTCCATCTGAGCTTCCATGGCCTCACCATTCGGTACATTCTCAAATGCACCGTTGAATACACCACCATCGGTTTTAAGATCGACGACTTCCCCTTTTGGACTTAGCTTCATTTGAAACTCTTTTCCGATCATATTTTGCATACCTTCTACCATCTCGGCAGGTTCGTTTTCATCAGGATTGTCGGAGTCGAATTTCATGGTCATCATTGGGTTCACTTGCTCCATCTTCATACTTTTAGTGGTCAGTTTGATGTCCAAATTTCCCTCATTATCTTGTCCCACGATGTCATACTGCTGCTTCGTTTCTTGCTCTACCAATACTTTTTGATCCATTCCCATAACTGAGACATCCGTGTCTGTTGTATTAGTAGTCAGATAGACAAATGACTTCGTATCCTCTGTCTGTAGATTCAGGTCAAGCGGCTTCTTAGATAAACAAGCACTCAAAAGACCGATGCTTATTAGACAAAAGAAAAAATGTGTTACTTTTTGCATTATATAGAGTTGTTAATGAATAGTTCAATGTAGCAATAAAAAGGATTTGAGTCAACAAGCGGTTCTATCCGTTTTATTAAAACTTGCTTTAAACTCGGCGTAAATTTATTTATTTCACGTTTCTTTGTTGTAATCAATCGCAATAGTATGGCTACTTCTAGCGTCACAGAAACGAATTTACGTCTTCCTTATTTGAACAACTTCTATCGTGGAAAGGTGCGTGAAGTCTATACGATTGCTGAAGACTGGCTAGTAGTAGTCGCTTCAGATCGCATTTCTGCATTCGATCATATCCTGCCACATCCCATTCCCTACAAGGGTCAAGTACTAAACGGTGTAGCAGCACACTTTTTGAACGCCACACGCGATGTGGTGCCCAATTGGCTGGAAGCGACTCCACATCCGAATGTTTCTATTGGTCATCGCTGTGACCCGATTCCCATAGAAATGGTCATTCGAGGCTATCTGACTGGACATGCTTGGCGCGAATATGAAAGTGGAAAACGCACGCTCTGTGGAGTCCCCTTGCCAGAAGGCATGAAAGAACATGATCGTTTTCCAGAGCCTATCATCACGCCAGCTACAAAAGCAGCAGAAGGTCACGACGAGGATATTGCTAAGGAAGACATATTGAAACGAGGTATTGTCAGTGCGGATGACTATGCCATTTTGGAGCAGTATACGCGTGATTTATTTAAGCGAGGTACTGCCTTAGCTGCTGAACGTGATTTGATTTTGGTGGACACAAAGTATGAATTTGGTCATCATGATGGACAGATTCTGTTGATTGACGAAGTACATACGCCAGACAGTTCCCGCTATTTTCATTTAGTTGGTTACGAAGAACGGCAGCAACGTGGTGAACCTCAGCAGCAGCTATCTAAAGAATTTGTGCGAGAATGGCTAATGGCAAATGGTTTTCAGGGATTGGAAGGACAAAAAATGCCAACTATGGATGATGAATTTGTGCAAACGGTCAGCAAACGATACATAGCGCTGTACGAACAATTGATAGGCACGCGCTTTGTACCTTCGGATGATATAGAAGGAATGGAAAATGCGGTTCGACTTTGGTTAGAAGACAGAGGAGTGAGAGAGTAAGGGGCGATAGGTGAGTAGTCACCAATTATTTGAGCTGCTCTGATTCGACCATTTTTGCTCAGCCCCAAATCCCCTATAAGCCATGATTCATAAACCATAAGAATATGCACATATTAGAAATCGTCATTGGAATCATTTTTGTGATGTTGCTCTTTAGTCTTTTAGCAACGACTATAATGGAAACTTTGTCAGGCATCTTTGCTTTACGTGGTCGCAATTTGTTGAAGGCACTTCGTCATATTTTAGCCAACGATGGCAATGAAAACCTATTTCGAGAATTTAAGGACAGTGAACTTTATCAGCAATTGGCAGCAAAAAGTAAGCTACTGACTGGCGAATATCGTCCTCCTTCTTACATGAGTGCCAATTCCTTTTGGCTCATCACCTCCAATCTTCTATTCAAAGACACCGATAACAACCTAGGCAAAGTGCGTGAGCGACTGAACGAGTTAGCGGAGCGTGGGCGTGTAGGCGAACACTTCAAGCGCGTCATGATTCAAATATTAGACGAAACCGAGCGTGCCGATGCCGCAGGTCGAAACGCGGATGCACTAAAGTCAAGTATTGAATTCATCCAGAACGAGGAAGTTAAAAATCGAATTATTGCCTATGCTGAAGGCGTAGATACAAAAGTGGATGCCTTCAAAGACAACGTAGAAGGCTGGTACAACAATGTGATGGATCGCACCTCGGGTTGGTACAAGAGACAGACACAGGCTATTCTGTTTGTGTTGGGTCTAGCGATTGCCACTGCTTTCAATGTAGATGTTATTTCAATTTACAGTCAACTCTCCTCCGATCCTGAATTGGCCTTACAAATAGCCAATCAAGCACAAGCATTTGCTGGTGAACAAGGTATTCCTGACTCATTCGACAACAGTGGTGAAAGCATTCTAAGTGGAACGGAGATTCGCAGTATTCGTCAGTTGGTCAAAGAAGATATTGCTAGTCTAGAATCGCCCCTAGGAGTCGGCTGGCAGTTGGTCACCCCTTCGGAGATGAAAGTAACAGACTGGTTAGTAAAAATTGCAGGATGGTTGGTCACTTCATTTGGTATTATGCTGGGCGCACCGTTTTGGTTTGATCTGCTACGGAAATTAGTAAATATCAGGAATACTGGTGATCGTCCGCAGAGTTAAAGATAAGTGGTCGGTCAGGCTAATGTTGTCGGATGATTGGGGCGAGCGTCGCTGAAAACGAGTTCGAGTTGAAAAGTTGTTTCCCTCAATATGTGAGTATACTGCTCACCAGACGAAACTAATCGGGTAAACTTAAAAAGCTCATGGTAATAGACTTGCTAAGTACTTGAATGTAAATAAACGTCACTTTTGACCTAGCTAATTTTTCGTTAATCAAGGCAGATTTTTCTTGCATAACTGGTTATGGAAGCAAAATCTAACGCCGAGTAACGGAAAATTAGCCCGTCAATGAAAGTGTCGATTATTTGGGTTCACGTACTTATGTAGTAGCTGATAATGGCGAAGCGAAGCAAATTCTGTTTTGAATAAGGCAAATCCGAAAGCTTTCGGGATTAACGCAAGTCAGTCCGCCTTAGCTAGTGGACAATAATCTAACCACTAAAGTAGAAGCAGGTATTCAACTGACTGATCTACTACAATAGCTCACCAAACACTCAACCAAAATTCACCAATGCAACACCAAACGCCCCCGAACCGTAAAATAGATGTGGAAGTGAGGTCACAAAAGCCTTATTTTTGCGGTAATTGATATCGACGTCAATTAACACCGATTTTAAGTACACAACAATGAAACGACTCGCACTCTTCGCATCTGGGCGTGGCAGCAACGCCCTGAAAATTATTGAATACTTTCAAGACGATACAACTGTCGAAGTTGCCCTAATTATTGCAAATAAATCCAAAGCTGGCGTTTTGGATATAGCCCGCCAACACCACATTCCTACTTTTATTGTCAATCGGACGACTTTTTATGAACAAGAGATATTATTAGACGAACTTCGTGCGTTACAAATAGACTTTATCGCACTCGCTGGTTTTTTATGGTTGATTCCAACCTATCTGATTGAAGCTTATCCAAATCAAATTTTAAATTTACATCCAGCTTTGTTACCCAAATATGGTGGCAAGGGCATGTATGGCGCACACGTCCATCGAGCTGTTCAAGCAGCGAAGGAAACGGAAAGTGGCATCACAATACACTACGTCAACGACAACTACGACGAAGGAAATATTGTTTTTCAAGCAACTTGTGTACTTCAGGAGCAAGATGATGCGTCTGCTATCGCTCAAAAAGTACAACTGCTGGAACATCAGCATTTTCCAACTATCATAGCAGCAGCTCTACAACTTACATAGCCAATTATTGAACCTATATATTATTCATTGAACTATTGAGCAGTCAGATTTTTAAACCATATTATCTAAAAAATCTCCCCGTCATAATAGATCTTAAAAACTCATAGCCATGCGCACATTTACGCTACTTACACTTTGTTGGCTATCCTTCTGCACGACGCTACTGGCGCAAGTAGAAGACCCAACCGATGACAAAAATTGGAAGTGGAAAAAGCACATTAAGGTGGCTGACGAACTCTACGCTAGTTCGCAGTACGCTGATGCCGCTTACCATTACGAGACCGCTTTTGAGAAGAAGCCCAAAAAAGTACAATACGCCTACAAAGCTGGACGTGCTTTCTTAATCATCAAAGATTACGAATCGGCACTAGATAACTTTGGAAAGGTAAAAGACAATGACAAGAAGTTTCCACGCGCTCAGTACTATTACGCGAAAGCGTTGAAACATAGTGAACGGTATGTGGAAGCTAAGACTGCTTTCAAAGAGTTCGCGGAACGCTACACTGGCGAAATGGCGACTGAACTCATTAGCGATGCCCTAGCAGAAGTGAAAGCTTGCGAAATCGCTCAAAACTTCAAAGACAGTCCAGACCAACAAGTCCGCATCGTTCACTTGGATGCAGCCGTCAATACCAAGTTTACCGATTTTTCGCCGATGCCATTTGGTAGCGATGAATTGTTGTTTTCTTCGACTGTGCAAAACAACGCCAAAATTTTTGAAAGCAAACGCGGACTACGCGAATGGGATGCGCCCACTATTCCTGCTCAATTTGCGACGCTAGAAGGCGAGCATGTATGCAATCCAGCCTTCACACCAGATGAAAAAAAGCTGTATTTCACCGTTTGCCGTTCTATCGAAAATTGGGGGGCATTGACTACCATTTGCGAAATCTACATGACTAAACGTATCGGTAACCTATGGAGTGCGCCACAGCGTTTGCCAGACAAGATCAATGTGGATGAGGTAACTGCCACGCAGCCGTTCGTCGTCCATCGAGATGGTCAGGAAATCCTTTATTTCGCGTCTAATCGCTCTGGTGGGCAAGGTGGTATGGATATTTGGTACAGTACCAGAAATCTAGATGGAGATGACTTGGACTTTAGCGCACCTCGCAATTTGGGGGCGAAAATTAATACAGACGGAAACGAAATCACGCCGTACTACAGCTTGACCGATCAGATGCTGTATTTTAGTTCAGACGGACATCAAAGTATGGGTGGCTTGGACATCTTCAATGCTTCTGGTAGCTTGTCAGAATGGGAACGCCCTGTAAACTTAGGCACGCCCTACAACTCTGGTGCTGACGACTATTTTTATGTCCAAAATCGGTATGGTGATGGAGGGTATTTTGTCTCCAATCGGATATTCGCACCGCGTAAAAACTCGACGACAGACGAAGATATTTTTGAGTTTCGATTGAATGCACAACAGCAGTCGTACGTCATCAAAGGTATCGTTTATGATAAAGAAAAGAACGTTCCTTTAGCAGATGTCGATGTATCCATCTTTGAGCTATTGAGCGATGATCGGGAGCGCATGGTGCAATCTGCTACGTTTGGTTCGGGCAGCTACCTCTTTCAAGTGCCAGCCAATAAAAGCTATAAAATCGTAGCCGATAAAGTAAGCTTCAAGCCTGATACGCGCACGTTCACGACTGGTCCTTCGGGTACACAAACGGAATATTTATACCTGAGCAATCCGCAATCTTTAGCAGAAGATAATATGGATGATATGACAACGCCCGAAATCAATATGCCGCCGATAGAAGAAAGTGTAGCAGAAGTAACACCCTCACCAAATACAGCTATTCCGACGCCTACGAACACACTAGATACTGGCTACGACAAGACAGAAGTGCGCGTCAATCCGACCAACACCAACGATGCGGTGGAATACGAATATACGCCCAACAATCCTGTCGAAGCCTTTCGGTTACGCACAAAGTCACCGAGACATACGGGTGTCTATTTCAAGATTCAATTGATCGCTTTATCCAACTTTTCGTTCGATGACCCTCGGTTCGATAGCATCAGAGATATGGATCGTATGGATTATGAACTGATCATCGACAAACGAATTACTCGCGCTTTGTTGGGTGATTACTTTACAAGAGCAGAGGTAGAAGCGGCTTTAGCAGAAGTTGCTGACCGTGGTTTTGATGATGCATTTATTGTGAAGTATGAAGATGGGGAACGGGTGAAGCGCATTCGGTTGTAGACTTTCAAGCAGCAAGTCAATACATCAACTTTTATTCTCAAAAGGAGCAAACAGCCATCTAGGTTATGTTTGCTCCTTTTTTATTGAATATTAGGTATCTTTATTTTTTAGTTCAGGTGTTCCAATCGGTACTTTATGCGCATTTGTTGTTTCAGTTTACTAATCACTTGCTTTTGTTGCACGGTGCTATCTGCACAGCAAGAGTTAAGTATACGTCAGCTAGATAGAACGGATGGTTTGTCACAAAATTCAGTGTTTGCCATTACACAAGACGCCGACGGATTCATGTGGCTTGGAACAAGAAATGGTCTAAATAAATACGATGGCGCAAGTTTTACCACCTATCGGCAAGGAATCGGACAGGCGATTGACTTGGTTTCCGATGATATTCGCGAGCTGTATTTTGACGAACACCGTGAGCTCATCTGGATTGGTACATCAGAGGGATTGAGCAGTTATCATCCGATTCAGGAGCAGTTTAAACAGTACCCATTTTCGGACACGGAAAATAAGGCTTCACCCTATATCTCTTCTATTTGCAGCGATCACAATCAGCGAGTATGGATTGGAAGCAGTTTGGGATTGCATTATATCGATCAAGACCGACTTTACACTGTTTCGGTTGTCGGATTGAAGGGGAATGTGAGTACATTGGTGGAAGATCATTTTCGCCGCTTTTGGATAGGTACGACAAAAGGACTTTATCTTCTAACGACTTCGAGTGATCGTTTGGAGGCTATCCCCGTTCCCAATTTTGAGGAAATTCACATCACGACCTTACATGAAGACCAAACTGGCGCAATTTGGATAGGTACACAAAACACAGGTGTATTTCGGTATACCGACGACGACAATATTGCTCATTGGAGCCATCAAGAAGACGATCCGACGTCCCTTAGCCACAACACCATTCGTGCAATCAAAGAAGATCAAAACGGAACGATTTATATGGGTACATTAGTCGGTCTCAATCGCTTCCAATCTTCTACACAGCAACTCGAACCACTTCAACTAAAGAACACCTACGAAGCCCAACAAGCATTGAGCAACAACTCAATTCATTCCCTTTTTTGTGATGATAAAAATGGACTTTGGATTGGAACATATTATGGTGGTGTGAGCTACTACAACAAGTCGCTGATGCAGTTTCAGACATATCGGCATATTCCTACACAAAGTAGCATCAACTTCAACGTGATTTCCTCTTTTTTGGAGGATGCAAAAGGTAACTATTGGATAGGGACAGAAGGCGGTGGTTTGAACTATTGGAATACAGAAAAAGATACCTATATAAGTTACGAGTACTCCCCTATGGACACCCGTTCGATTAGCGGAAATAATGTTAAAACTATTTTGCCAGATAAAAATGGACTCTGGATTGGAACATACCAAAATGGACTGAATTTTACGACACATCCCGAAAATGGATTTGAACACTTTCAACACGACCCCGACAACAAATACAGCATTAGCAACAACAATGTATACAGTCTACTGAAAACAACGGATACGACACTTTGGGTAGCCACATACGGCGGTGGGCTCAATAAAATGAATACGCGTACCGAAGAATTTGAACATTTTCTTGCGCAGGTCACTGACACTTCTACGATCAGTTCTAACTATTGTCGAGTGCTTTTTCAAGACCAAACAGATCGTATTTGGATAGGTACAGATGCTGGCTTGAATGTATTAAATGACGAAGCAACGAGGTCTACCTTCACTTCTTACCTCACTGATTTTAGCATTTATAGTATTGAACAAACGGAGGAACGCTATTTGTGGTTAGGTACGGCTGCGCATGGATTGGTTCGCTTCGATATAGCAACGCAACAACATGAATTTATTTTTGATCTAAAAGAATGGAAAGGAACGACCGTTTATGGAATATTGGTAGAAAATGAAACAGCTCTTTGGTTAAGTACCAGCCAAGGTTTATTCAAATACGACAGTATCAACGAGGCACTTTATGCTTTTGGTAATGCCGACGGACTAGAAAATCTGGAATACAACTTCAATGCTTATTATCAGTCGGATGATGGACAATTTTTCTTTGGCAGCACCAATGGATTCACCACGTTTCAGCCAGAGCGTATCCAAATTGATACCACTACTTACCCTTTAGTCTTTACTTCTTTGAATGTGTCGGGAGCAACTATTCATGCAGATGCAGAGAGCTTGTTGGCAGTCGACATCAATCATACGGATGCACTCACCTTTGACTATGGAACTGCCAATTTTACCATCGAATTTGCAGTACTCAACTACGCCGATCGCAAGCAATATCACTACGCGTATCGCCTGAAAGGCATCGACCAAGAATGGATAGAAGCTGGTAAAGATTTGGAAGCGACCTATACCATTCAGCGACCTGGCGACTATACCTTTCAACTCAAATCGACCAACAGTCAAGGCATTTGGAGTGATACGATTCGTACTATAGATATTGAAGTGCGTCCACCTTGGTGGCAAAGTACTTGGGCGTATGTTGTTTATTTTGGTTTCATTGGAGTGGTATTTTGGAGTTTGTTGCGCTACTATCGACTGCGCGAATCGTATCGACTGGCAGAATTAGCCAAACAGCAGCAAGCAACGATCAGCGACATGAAACAGCGTTTTTTCACTAACATCACGCACGAATTTAGAACACCTTTGACCCTCATTATCAGCCCATTGGAAGATATGCTTCGCTCTGGCACGCACCAGTCTATCGATCAGCTTCGCCTTGTCCATAAAAACGCCAATCGACTATTGGCACTCGTCAATCAATTGTTGAGCTTTAAACATATGGAGACCGATCACTTTCGCTTGCGGGTGCGTCAACACGATGTAGTCGCTGTGTTGAAAGAGATTTATACGAGTTTTGAAGACAAAGCGACTCGTCATCAAATTGACTACCGATTTGATATAGCCGAAGAAAACTATCTGCTTTGGTTCGATCAAGAAAAGATGGAAAAGGTCTTTTATAATTTGTTGTCCAATGCGTTCAAATTCACGCCTGATGGAGGGCGTATCGCTATTCAATTAGCCAGCAACGCCGATAATATTACAATTCGAGTAGCGGACAACGGCAAAGGCATTACTGCCGAGCATCTTTCGCTCATTTTTGATCGTTTTTATAAAAATAACAATCCTAAAAGCGAGGTAGGTAGTGGTATTGGTTTGGCAGTCAGTAAGGAATTGGTAGAGCTGCATCAAGGGACTATTGAAGTGGAAAGCCAACCAAATGTGGGTACTACTTTTAGGGTTGTTTTACGAACGGGCAATAGTCATTTTCAAGCGACTGATTTCGATGAATCTAAAATAGATCAGTCCAACGTAGAAGCCGCTCTTGCTTTGGTTACGCCTGCTCCTTCCAGCATCAAAGAGGAAAGTACCAAAAAAACATTACTAGTCGTTGAAGATCATTTGGACATTGCTCATTACGTTCGTTCCATTTTTGAACAACAGTACGACGTGCATATTGCGGTGGATGGCAAAGAAGGCTACAAAAAAGCGCACGACCTCTCTCCCGACCTCATCATCAGTGACATCACGATGCCCAAAATGAATGGCATTGATTTGTGTCGACAGCTCAAGTCTGAATTGGCGACGAGTCATATTCCCATTATTCTACTGACCGCCCGAACCACCTCGATCCATGAATTAGAAGGATTAAAAATAGGTGCCGATGACTACATCACGAAGCCTTTTGATACAGAACTACTCCGCTTGAAAGTATCCAATATCATCCAAACCAGACAACGCTTGTACGAACGTATCGCAGTAGATCAATCGCTACATCCTAAAGAAATCGCGATCAACTCGACCGATCAATTATTTTTGGAACAGCTTCTTCAAATTATCGATAAGCACCTAGAAGACGCTCATTTCGACATTGCTTCCTTCTCGCAAGAGCTGGCTGTGAGTCGCTCTACTTTGTATAAAAAAATTAAGTCGCTGACCAATCAAACGCCCAAAAGTCTATTGAAGGAAATGCGCTTGAAGCGTGCGGCGCAGTTGTTGAGTTCCGAAGAGCTAAAAATATCTGAAGTGGCTTATCGCGTCGGCTTTAATGATCCCAAATATTTTGCACGCTGCTTTCAGCAGAAGTATGGTTGCACGCCGACAGATTATTTGATTGCTGCGGAATGATTGGAATGCATAGCATAGGTACGATTGAAATTACACCCTTCTGTTATGATCCGTGAAGCATAACCATAGCGTATGATTTCAATCATACGAATTGCAAGTCGCCTTTTGCAAGTCACCCCGTGAATATTAGCTTAAAATAAAAGCTCTCTGACACTGACCTTTCCAAGCAACGAATTCGCGGGGTGACAGGAAGCTAAACTTTTTTCTACCTATTTAAAACTTTTTTCCACCTATTCCCACAGTTGATACGCTAACTTTGTTCTGAAACGAAAACGAATAGCAGAATATAATTTTCTACTATTGCCTTTACGATCAGGATAATACTATCTATGCACCAACTTTTTACAACACTTTCCTTTTGTGTGCTATTCACGATTAGCGGCTTTGCACAAGGCACGATCACTGGAAAAGTGATGGACGAATCTGGAGTGACGCTTCCCTCTGCTAGTGTCTATTTAGCAGATGCTGCCGCAACGGGAACGATTACCGACATAGATGGCGAATTCATTTTAACGAACGTACCTTTAGGAACACAGACGCTCACCGTCTCCTATGTCGGTTTTCAGGAAGCTCAAGAGACCATAGAAGTAGTGGCTGGTGAAGTGCAGCAGGTAAAAATCCGCCTGCAACCTAGTGCAGTGATGAGCAAAGAAGTCGTCATCACAGGACAAGCACTGGGTCAAGCCAAAGCTATCAATCAGCAACTCAACGCCGAATCCATCGCCAACATCGTCTCCGCAGATCGCATTCAGGAACTGCCTGATGTGAACGCTGCCGAAGCTATTGGTCGTCTACCTGGTATCGCCTTGAATAGAAGTGGTGGTGAGGGACAGAAAGTGGTCATTCGAGGAATGGAACCCAAATTTGCAGCGATTACATTGAATGGAGTCAGCTTACCTTCCAATTCTGGTACCGATCGCTCCGTGGATTTATCGTTGGTGTCTCCTGAATTGTTGGACGGAATTGAAGTGTACAAATCGCCTTTGCCAGATATGGATGCCGAAGCAGTAGGTGGCACGGTGAACTTGCGTTTGAAAAAAGCGCCCGAAGACCTGAAAGTGATTGCAAAAGGCTTGTATGGTTTCAATGAGCTAAACAACGAGTTCCGAGACTATAAAGGAACGCTCCAAATGAGCAATCGCGTCTTCAACAAAAAATTAGGTGTAGTCGCGCAAGGCAGTATCGAACGCTTCAATCGAGGTGGTGACATTTCAACCAACAGCTGGCGACAAGGACCGACCGATCAAGAAACGGGCATTACGGAAATACTCGGCAATCAACTTCGGTTGGAAGATCGGCAAGAAATCAGAAAACGCTACAATGCCAGTTTAGGATTGGACTATAGTTTCAAAACGACTTCGCTTTCCTTCTTTGGCTTGTATAGCCGAACTGACCGTGACCGCTACATCATGGAACAACGATACGATCCAGGTGAGCCAGCTATAAATTACTTTGCCAATAGCATCGAATCCACTTTGGACTTGTATAGTTTCTCATTGAGTGGCGAACATACTGCTGGGAAACTCATTATTGATTGGACGCTTTCTTCTTCGGAAACAGAGGGGCAAACACCCTATAATTTTGAAATGCGCTTCGAGGACAACGGCAATGCATTTGACCCGAATTTGCAGGTCGACGGTTCTCCACAAAGCTATTTAGGCGCAGCACGAACCGACTTGCCCAACTCTTTTCTACGTAGTAATAATAATCAAATCAGTTCCACACTAGAGCAGACGAATACCGCTTTACTCAATATCAAACTACCTTTTGCTCTCAATAAAGTGGTGGACGGTTATTTCAAATTCGGCGGCAAATACAAGCAGATCAATCGAAATAGAAACTTGCGTATCGAAGCCGAAGATTTTTATTACTTGGGTGGACAGTTTACACGAGATGCGATCAGCCGATTTGACGGTGACTTGACGTTTTTACCTGCGAATGATGAGTTGATTAGCCTATTGAGTTTTTTATCCGAAGAGAATACGATTGACTTTGAAGGAAAAGAAAATCAGTCCATTGACTTTGTAGGTGAAATCGATCCTGAAACCATGCGCGCCTGGTACGATAGTCAAGAAGACATTCTGAACAATGATCGGGCAGCCTTGAATGATAATTATGAAGTCGAAGAAACGGTCTCTGCCGGCTACGCGATGTTTAAGTTTAACATTAGTAACAAGTTATCAGTCATTCCAGGCGTACGTTTGGAATATTCCGATAACGTA
>CAYLPW010000135.1:0-13064 GCA_964385665.1 uncultured Saprospiraceae bacterium | reverse complement strand
AAGCCACTTCCGCTAAAATTTGGATTGAAACTGCCGATTTCATAGACGGTCGTGCCTGGCGACTGATTCTTCAAAAGCCACTTCCGCTAAAATTTGGATTGAAACGAACTGGAGCTAATACGTCATGACGCTGATACCAATCCTTCAAAAGCCACTTCCGCTAAAATTTGGATTGAAACGCTGAACGCTATCACCCAAGAGGCAAGGTCTTGAAGCTTCAAAAGCCACTTCCGCTAAAATTTGGATTGAAACATACCCCTTGATGATCTTAATCAGCAGAGTGTCGAACCTTCAAAAGCCACTTCCGCTAAAATTTGGATTGAAAGGCAAAGTAGGCACTCGTAGGAAACGAGAGCCTACTCCCTCAAAAGCCACTTCCGCTACAATTTGGACAACAAAAAAAGGGCAACCGTCTCTTCCTGACAGTTGCCCTTTTTTTATGCTGTAGACTGAATACGCCTAATCCATAGCGGCTACCTCTTCTGGTCCTTCTATCGCGTTGTACACGACGCTCTGCACACGCGGGCGAAAGTCCATTTTACCCAGCTTATTGTTGTGCATATTTGGATATGTCCGATTGGATAAAAAGACAAAAACGAGATTGTGTGCTGGATCAGTCCAAGTCGCTGTACCCGTAAATCCTAAGTGTCCATATGTTTGTTCGGACGCCAAATCCGATAAGTTAAGTGTCCGATTGTTGTCCAATTCTTTCATATCAAAACCTATACCTCGGCGCGTATCATCGGAATGCCGAGTGGTGAAGGTGTGTATCGTAGAAGGATTCAAGTATTGCTTCCCCCCGTAGTAGCCCATGTTTGTGAATAGCTGCATCATGGTCGCTAAGTCTTTCGCATCAGAAAATAAACCAGCATGTCCACTGATGCCATCCAACATCGCTGCGCCCATGTCATGCACATCGCCATGTACGGTTTGATTGCGCCAGTAACGGTCTTCTTCTGTCGGTACGATTTGTTCTTTGTTGAACTGCTGCCAAGGATTGTACATCATTGTTTCTAAACCGAGCGGCGTATAGAAGTTTTCATCAGCATATTCGGCGACGGACTTGCCAGTCTGATTGCGAATAATACGATCAATCAAATAAAAGCCCAAATCACTGTACACATAGTCTTTCGTCGCTGATACTGGCGAGTCGAATATTTGCTTCCAAATCTCGTCTTTGAAAGTAGTGCGCAAGTACAACTGATCGGTCACACGAGTAGCATATGTTTGATTTGGGCGACGACTGTAAAAGTCACTGACGCCACTACCTCGCGCTACATTCGCTAGTGTTTGTTCGTAGAATGGAATCCAAGGCTTTAATCCAGCTTGATGCGCCATGATGTCGTAGAGCGTCAAGTCTGCTTTGTTCGTTCCGACCAATTCGGGTAAGTATCGCCCAATCGGTTGGTAAATGCTGATAATCCCTTCCTCTTGCAACTTCATCACAGATGCCGTCGCCGCTGCTATTTTTGTGACAGAAGCTAAGTCAAAAACGTCTGTTGTTTTCGTGTTTTGCTTTTTATCGTAAGTATGATGACCAAATGCTTCTTGGTAAACAATTTTTCCTTCTTTAGCGACCAGTACAACGCCACCTGGTGTCGCTTTTTCTTGAATCGCTTCTCGCATTAGTTCGCCAATACGCGCCAACGTATCCGAATTCAAATCGACACTTTCTGGATAGCCATATGCTAATCGAAAAAGCGGATTGGTGGTTAATCCTGCATTGTATAGCAGCGTGTTGGAAGGACTGACAGGTAAACGACCATTCATAGGAATCGCTCCAAAAATAGCCTGTGCTGCTACGTCTTGCGCCAACGGGTCTTCTTCGTATGCATTAATAATCCAAGGTAACTTCTCAAAATATTTCAGTGCATACGGACTCCCAAAGTTGACCAATACGACTTTTTTGCGCGATGCTAACTGCTCAATGAACGAACGCTCCGATTCAGTAATTCCGAATCCTTTACTATTAAAACTGCTCAAGTTGTGCAAACTAACAATGACGACATCTTTGTCTTCAAAGTCACGCATCAAGGTGCGCACTTCTGCGGCGGTGATGTTCTTGTCCGTCTGCAACAACGGCATCTCCATGTAGTCTTTTAAGCGATCTTGAAAAGGGGTTTGCTGCTGTGTACCCAAACTAATAGAAGCTACCTTCAACGAATCTAAGTCTCTGAACGGCAGTAAGTTATCGTCATTTCGAACAAGTGTCAATGCTCCTTCGTACAGTTGCTGTTTGATAGACAAAGCGCGATTGTTGTTCAAATCTTGCATCAAATTATCTGGAGAAATATAGGGTGTTTTGGTCAGTCCCAGTTGATACTTCGCACGCAACACGCGTTTTACACTGCGCTCGATTTGTAGGGGCGCGATTTTATCATCGTTGATGTATTCCTTAATGGCACTCACTGCTGCCGCTATATCCTCTGGTAAGGTAATAATGTCATTTCCTGCCAAAATAGACTCAGCAGCTACTTGTCCGTTCTCGAAATGTTTAGTTACTCCTTTCATCTCTAGTGCGTCCGTAAAAACTAGACCATCGTAGTCCATATCTTGGCGCAACAGATTGGTGATGACGGCACGAGACAAGGAGGTTGGTCGATTCGGGCGATCATCTAGCTCTGGAATACTCAAATGGGCGACCATCATACTTCCCACACCTTGCTCCGCCAATATGCGAAATGGATACAACTCTATACTATCTAGTCGCTCCTCGCTATGTGTAATGACTGGTAGATCTTTGTGAGAATCCACGTCCGTATCACCGTGACCTGGAAAATGCTTGGCACTCGCCATCACTCCATGATCTTCCATACCTTTAGCATACATATAGCCTTTGACGGCCACGTTGTAGCGGTCTTCTCCAAAAGAGCGAGTATTGATGACTGGATTGTTTGGGTTGTTGTTGACATCAATGACTGGCGCAAAGTTGATGTGTACACCCACTCGACTTAACTGATTCGCTACTTCTTCTCCCATATCGTAGATGAGCCGATTGTCTTGTATGGCCCCCATGGTAAGCTGACGTGGAAAACTAATCGTCGTTTTCTTCATTCGCATACCCAGTCCCCATTCTGCATCCATCGAAATGAGCAGCGGAATTTTAGACAACCGCTGATACTGATTGGTCAGGCGGACTTGTTCAGCAGGCGTACCTTGAAAAAAGCACAGTCCACCGACATGGTACTGCATAATCTGACGTTCTACTTCCGCGATGTGTTCTGCCCCTTTATCGGAGTGTGCCCGAATGGTGATGAGCTGTCCTAGCTGCTCGTCAAAAGTCAAACTATTGTATACTGAATCAACCCAAAGCTGCTGCTGCAAGTCGGTACTGTCAATAGACGGAGTAGTCGATGAAGTATTCGCTAAAATAACTCCAACGATAATGGTTAGGGCAAGCAAAAAATGGCTTCTCATGAAATTCAATAATTGTTACTAAATCGGCTTCTTAGCCAGAAATAAGTTCGTCGGGATAGTTTTCCCCAAAAACCTGATCGGCTGATCCAATCTATCTAATAATGACTAATTACTCAAAAAGTAACAAATCCAATTAGTAGATAATCTTTTCAAAAGTACGGAATTTCTATCAAATGTTAAATTGAGGGCATTCGTTGTGTTATAGAATATGCCATTGTATCCATTGACAACTACTATTCACGACTGACAGTTCTTCCGAAAGTTATTGATTTCACAAACGACTGCTATGGATTGTCATTCACTAGCTCTATTCGACCGTCCACTCAAGCGCACTTTTTATTTCTGACATGCCCCCTACATTTGTAGTAGCAAGGAACGATAGTACATCGTTTCATTTGTACTTAACGCTACAGCATGAACTACGCATTTTGGGTTATTTTGATAGCGGCAATTAGTTTGCAGTTATCTTGTCAAGAAGAAGCAACCGACACAGAAACTACCTACAATGCTTTTGACGTGCGCGTCGACTCCTTAAGTGATCGCTTGACGAGTATTTACGAAGCGTATGGTGCATTGCAAGCGCGTCACGACAACTTGATGAACGAAGTGCGTGCGTTACCTGCTGTAGATTCTGTAGCCTTGTCTGAACTGCAACGAGCAGGAGGAACACTAAGTCGACAAGATAACTTATTAGCTTCTATCGAGGAGCGTATTGATCGTTTTGATGAGTTTGATGTCGCTACTGCTACTCCAGAAGCTATTGAAGAAAGTAATAATGCTTTGGACGCTGAATATACGGATATGGACGCACAACTTACTGCCGTTCAAGATGCATTAGCAACAGTTCGTACTATTTTAGATAGTGTGAGAGAAGATTTAATTCCTATACAAACCGACGAATAAGTAAATAAGCAACTGAGTTTTTGAGCCTCTTCCCACTTGGAAGGGGCTTTTTTGTGTCAACTTTTTCTCTAGCAATTAGTTATAGCAACTCACCAAAGACAGATACCATGTTTGGATTGTTTAAGAAAAAATCGAAGCGCGAGCAGCTCATGGAAAAATACAATAAACTAACTCAAGAAGCTTATGAGCTATCGCATAGGGATCGGAAAGCGAGTGATCTGAAGACGGCAGAGGCACAAGAGGTGTTGAAGGAGATGGAGCAGTTAGAGGAGGAATAGACGGTTATTGATCGGATGGCTCGAAGGCAAGATCAAAGTCATCCGATCAATACATGAAATTATCTATAGAAGAATAACTCCACTTCGCCTAACAAACCCGAAGGCACTAAATCTACTTCTGCCCAGGGCTGCATCCACGCGTTCGGTCCTTTGGTAATATTGGACTTGGTACGTCGATATTCAGCTGGTTTTTTGGCATCACCGACCATTCTATTATTTAAGACATTGGCGACCTCTACTACTAGATAGTTACTGCCTGTGCGAATGGCATCTGTCACGTCAAATTGATGTGGCAAACACCAGCTCGTCCCCATGTGCTGCCCATTCAAATACACCTCGGCAATCTCTCGCACTTCTCCTAAATCAAGTAATACTCTTTTGCTCTCTTTCAACAAATCAGCATTGACTTCAACCGTTTTGTAGTAAGTAGCTACACCTGAAAAGTGCTGAATGTTAGGATCAGAAACCGTTGTCCAAGAACGCAGTGTATCTATTGTATATGTAGGTGGCGCATCCCATCCGTGTGGAAAACGAAGTTCCCATTTTCCTTCCACTACCTGTTTGTCTACTCTCTTCAAAACAGGCATGACATTTTCTTTCTGTTCTTCTATAGGTTTTTCCAGTAGGATGAAGATAGACTCATATGGAGCTAGTTGAAGTGGAATTTGCGTACGGTCATTTTCTATCTTAAAAGTCACCTCCTCCTTTCGTTCACCACTTGTCGGATGCCAAAGTTCTGGAACTTTATCATTGGTACGCAGGGAAATTGAAGTCGGTAAGTCAGCGTCGCTGGTATTGACGACAAAATAAATATCAGCCGTAGCCGTGCGTCGGTGAATGTAGCGCAGTTGGTCTAGGTTATCGGATTGAATATCTGGTTGGATATTGGCATTTTGTAAAGCGATAGTTAAGGGAACAGTTTGGATTTGTTGAGCTAACTTTTTGCTCCGCTTAGTGATGGTCACGTTTTCATTTTTTAAGCTGTAAGTCTTAGTAGGCACTGAACCAACGATGGGCGCACCAGCTTTTGTCCAAGTTTCTAGCTTCTCTAACAGTTCAGGTCGAATACGTGCTTCATCGGGCAGCACTAGCAGTCGGTAGCTTTGTCCATGTGGCAATATAAATCGTCCATTTTTATACTCCATTCGGTTCAGCAAAATATCAGTATTCACCACATCAAAATCATAGCCTGCTGGTAGCTCTTTTGTTTTCGTCAGATCATTGACAAAGTTAGGCGCACGATCTCCGTAGTAAAAAAGGACGTCGCCCACAAAATGACCTTGTTGCAATAGATACGAACAGCGCGCCAAGTACTCGTGAAAGCCACCCGATTTGTCCCACCAACTGTTGTTGACGTGAATGAGTGTTCCAAAATTATAGACCCAACCTGGCGAACCAGCTTCTGGTGGCGTATGTGGAAACGTATGATAGATGAATCGATTCAATCCTTCTGCCATCGCTCTATCCGCTAATGGTTTTAGCTCCGCAGGTCCTTCTTGCCATAGCCACACACTCGTAAACGACTCTGCTTCCACAGCTGGCTGATGGTACAAATGAGCAGCACTAGCGATGCCTTTTACGATTTGCAATTGCTCCTGACCAGGATGTTCGTTCCAAAACTCCCCTCTAGGAACAGTCAGCGTACCTAAGGCTTTTAGATCTTCAAAAGGGACATTGTGTATAGGCGGTCCTGGACCTCCAGCTTCGGCATAAAAGCCCAGTCCATATTGCGCACAATAGTCACGTCCAAATTTGTAGTGGTTTTCAATAATCAGGTCAGAAAGTGTCTTTTTTAGATCGTATTCAAATCGTTCGGTTTTGTCTTCATTGTCTATCGTATAGCCATCCAAAATAGGGAGAAAGGTAGCTAAGTCGTAACCATTTTTAGCCATAAAAATTTCTGGTAGCTTAGGTGTCCATACCGCAGAATTGACTTCGTAACTGTCAGTGTATAAATACTTTAAGGCTCTATTTTCGAGTGTTCCCAATTCTTGTAGCAAGCGATCAATAATGTAGCTCAAATTGAACTCCATTGCCTCTTTGCTAAAGTGATCGAGCATTCTGCCCATCGAGTTGGTACTAGGGATAGAGAGTGGTTGACCAGTTGGGACACAAACATATCGACGAACTATCCAATCTTCTCCTTTAGGAGAGACCCAGTTGAGTTGTCCACTCTCGTCCATTCGATCAGATAGATCAAGAATGTCCTCAGTCCGTAAACTGCTATCGGGACGCACCGGAAATGCGAGCACAGCTACTTCTTTGTAATACTTGGGAAGCCCAGTCAGACTGTCCAGATCATGTAACATCGGATGCCTGTCTCTCTTGTCGCGCTGCTGCAATTTAGGAAATGGTAGTGTTTGATCTATACTCGTGCCACCTTTAAGTAGTACATCTGTTCGAAACAAACCCATCGCCCCATATTTCGCAGGAATCCAGTGTCCTCCCGCATTCCAACTACTTGAAATAATGAGTCCTAGTTCCATATCTAAGCGTTCTGCCTCACGTACAGCATGTGCAATAGCTTGTACGGAAGGATCGCTTAAAAAAGCAGAACCAGCAGGAACAACACCGTCAGGATCGACTAGCATACCAACATCCCATATGTCGAAGCCGCCCATTCCTTTCTTCTTTGCCTCTTCTAATTCCAGCGTTATCTGAGATAGATTGACATTGCCATTCAGCCAGTCCCAGAGTCCACGCGGTCGCGCTTCCAAAGGTGGATCATCGAAGCCTTTGGCTAAGGTGGATTGTGCAGTCAGGGTAGCGATGCCACCAAAAATGAAAAGTAGAAAAAAGGTATAGTATCTCATGAGGGAAGATTTTACCGTCGATGTGTTGAGGTTGAAAGATAGCTACGTTTTGCACACTTACTCTCCTGTACAGTAGGTTACTTCAAGACGATATGTAGCCATCTACTCAATCGCTACCACATCCCCCAATTCAGGAATAACTACCTCCCCAAACCCATGCTCCCCCAAATACGCCTGAAACTGCAACTGCCGCTCGTACGGACCATGCACCAAAAAAAGTTGCTTCAACTGCTTTTGATTTTTGATAAAATGGAGCATTTCAGTTCGGTCGCCATGAGCAGAGAAGGAGTCCATCACCTCCACTTTAGCGCGCACTGTTTTTTCATCACCGAACAGGCGCAATGTTTTCGCTCCATCACGCAGTTTGCCACCAGGCGTATGTGGCGCACAATAGCCAACGATTAAAAAGGTATTTTTGGACTGTTCGATGTTGTTAGAAAGATGGTGTTTGACACGTCCAGCATTCATCATACCCGATGAACTAATGATAATACAGGGCTGTGGATCGCTGTTCAAGGACTTGGAAACCTCTACGTCGCGATTGTAAATTAGTCCACTGAAACCGAATGGATTAGGGTCACTTAGAATGTAGGTAGATAGTTCTTTATCGTAGCACTCAGGGTGTGTGCCATAGATAGTTGTGGCATTGACAGCGAGTGGACTATCGACGTAGACTGGAATTTTAGGAAGCTGTCCTTCATTTTCTAACTGATCCAATAAATAGACGATCTCCTGTGTCCGCCCAATGCTGAAAGCTGGAATAATCAGTTTCCCTTTTCGCTCCACACAAGCCTCTCGGATGACGCGCAAAAAATGTTCCGTCTCTGCTGGTGGAGCTTCGTGTTCTTGATCGCCGTAAGTCGATTCGCAAATCAAGTAGTCCACTTCTGGCATAGGCTGTGGATCGCGCAAAATAGGGCGTTCTGGACGACCAATGTCGCCAGTGAAGCCAACGCGAATCGTTTTGCCATTTTCTTTGATGTCTAAGGTCACGCTGGCACTGCCCAGAATATGTCCAGCATCTCGAAATAGCACGCGCACATTCGGGTGGATTTGCAGCCAATGCTCGTAGTTGAAGCTCACAAATTGGCGCATGACTTCGTTCGCATGCTGACGTTCGTACAGTGGTTCGCGTAGCTCGTTTTGCTTCCCTTTCTTGCGCTGGCGTTTATTGAAATAGTGCGCTTCGCGTTCTTGAATGAGTGCGCTGTCCAATAACATGATAGAACACAAACTCCGTGTAGCATGTGTGCAGTAGATCGTTCCTCGAAATCCATCTTTGTACAACATCGGCAGTCGACCACTATGGTCAATGTGTGCATGAGAGAGTACCACACAGTCCAATTGCTCTGGCTTGAATAGCCAATTGTTGTTGAAGGACTCCATCTCTTTATTGTAACCCTGATACAGTCCACAGTCTAGCAGTATCGTATAGCCGTCGTCTAGCGTAAGCAAATGTGCGCTTCCGGTGACTTCGCGCGCTGCACCACAAAATTGGATTTTCATGTGTCTATTTATTTGGTCTATATCAATTGGCTTAAAAGTAGGCAATTTGATGGAGAAGCTATCTGAAGTCAGGGCAAATGTATCCAACTATAAAAACTGTAGCGATAGCACTCTTTCAATTATACTAAGCTTGGATGCTTTCTCCGGCCGACGAACTCCTCCTTTTTTCCATTGCTGTCAAGTGCCAAAAAGTAGGCAAATCTGCCTGACTGCTGTTAGGTTTGCCGAACTCGCCAAACTCTCCCGAAATCTTTCGGGACTAAACAGTGGAGGCTCGTAGCCCCCCGCCAAATAGAACTTATCCTATATGTGTTTCAAACGGCTACTTCACATTACATCTTCTGGATGCGTTTGCCCTAATTTGAAGTAACCCGAATAAAGACAGATAAGGGGAACTTTTTCAGGCATTCAGATTGTTTTGACTGCGCAAACATTTTGGTTGATTGATCGTAAAAAACCAGCAATTCTCTTACTCAAAATTCGTGTACATGAAGTGAACTATTCGTATACTTACTGACGTTATTTAATTTCCTTTCTCTATTTGTCTAGCAATTGTACCATTGCTATAAAAACCACTAGCCATGACAAAAAACATTCATCAAACGTATCGTAACAACTTCAAAAAGTACGAAGTGACCAAAGACGGTCTGGCATTGGAATTAAAAAATGGGAATGATTATATCGCGTACAAAGTAGATTATGAAGATGTAGGATTTGATGAGATTGTACGTCGTATCGAACCGACCCGTGGTGAGTACTTATTTTTCGCTTCTGTAGCTGCTAACGCTTTGTTGCTAAGTGCATTGGCGCTCTTGCAACTGCCTTGGCTGTGGGTTGGTATTGTATTGGCAGTGCTATCTGTCGGTGCCATGTTGTATTGGAGTCGTTCGCTCTTCCGCTTGCGCAAAACGAAGATTTTGGAAGGCAGTCAGAATATTGCGTTTTTCTATTTTCCAGCACAGCAAGAAGAAGTAGACGCCTTCATTAAAGTGTTGAAAGAGTATCGTCGTCGACATTTGCGTCGAAAATATATGCGCTATGATGACATGGACGATGATGATATGCAGAAAAGTACCTACATGTGGCTCTATCGAGAGAAATTGATCTCGCGCGAGGAGCTACAGATTTTGAATGAGGAGTTGAATAGTGGACGCATTATTGGGGGATTGTAGAATGGTTGTTGGCTGTTGGCTGGATTCGTTTGTAAACGACTATGGTTTCTTTCCAATATTAATAATCGTTCATCCTCCATATTACTCAACCAAAGCAGCAACAGCAAAACGGCATTCCACAGCGAATCGACTATGCTGATCGGATCGTTCCGCTACGCGTTTTTTTGGCAAAGGCATCTCAGATATGGTTGGTGAATTTCCTATCTTATGGAAGTACTAACCTGTTAGATGCCTTTGTTCATCCTATTTCACTACCACTTGAAATAGCATGGCTATTCATCCGTTTGTTCTCCTATGCTATACTTTGGCACTTGCCTATTTTGATGTTCTTTGCTTGCATCATGACGTTGCTAAAAAAGGCAGTTGATCGCATCCTCTAACTATCTTTTCGAGTCGTCCATCAAACTTTGTTGTCCAAAAGGTATTTTTTGTGTAGGAAACTGACAGCGTTCAGTACCCTTTCAGTACAGAATAGATGTGGGGAAAGTCTCATAATCTCACATCTCACAACCTGCCTGCCAAAAATGACAGTCAAGCAGGTTTCACATCTCAACTCATGAAAATAGCACTCGCTCAACTCAACTTTCACGTTGGTAACTTTGAAGGCAATCTGCGGAATATGCTTGACTCCGTGGCAGAAGCTAAAGCACAAGGAGCAGATATTGTTTGTTTTGCAGAACTGGCAGTCGTTGGCTACCCACCACGCGATTTTTTAGAGTTCGACGACTTTATTCATAAGGCAGAGCAAAGTGTTCTGCGATTGACAGAAGCAGCGCAAGGTATTGCTATCGTGGTAGGTTCTGTGAGTCGAAATCCAGTCGTGGAAGGAAAAGACTTATACAATTCGGCGTACTTTTTAGCGGATGGAAAAGTGCAACATGTACAGCACAAAGCACTACTTCCCACTTATGATATTTTTGATGAATATCGTTACTTTGAGCCAGCACACGAGTTTCAAGTCGTTGACTACAAAGGTAAACGAATCGCGCTGACTATTTGTGAAGATATTTGGAATATCGGGAACGACAATCCACTGTATAGGATTTGTCCGATGGATGAAATGATCGATCAGCAGCCTGATTTCATGATTAATTTGTCAGCGTCGCCTTTTGATTATCAACATGCAGCAGAACGGATTCGCATTGTCCAGACCAATGCGCGTCGCTACAACTTGCCAGTTTTCTATCTACGTCAATCAAAGCGGTGCGCAGACTGAAATCATTTTTGATGGTGGTTCGCTTGTCGTAACTGCGGACGGAACAGTGGTGCGCGAAATGCCTTATTTTGAGACGGCGCTAGAGGTATTTGACTTAGAAGAAGTAAAGCAAACGACGACACATCAAGAACAGCCAAAAGAGAAGATTAAACTGATACACGATGCGCTGGTGCTAGGGCTTCGAGATTACTTTAGAAAACTAGGGTTGAAAAGTGCCATTTTGGGTCTGTCGGGTGGTATAGATTCGGCAGTGGTCGCAGTGTTGGCAGCTCGTGCATTGGGAGCAGACTTTGTGCGTGTGGTCTTGATGCCTTCTCAGTTTTCTTCCGATCATTCCGTCAATGATGCACGACTTTTAGCACAAAACCTAGGCACACAGTATGATATTGTTCCCATTCAAAGTATCTACGAAGCATACGAAACAGCATTAGCTCCCCATTTTTTCGGTCGAGAATTTGGACTAGCAGAAGAGAACTTACAGGCGCGTTCGAGAGGTATGCTACTGATGGCATTCTCTAATAAATTCGGCAATATTTTATTGAATACATCTAACAAAAGCGAAATGGCAGTCGGCTATGGCACGCTCTATGGCGATATGTGTGGCGGTTTATCCGTCATCGGTGATTTGTACAAAATGGAAGTCTATGAACTCGCTCGTTATATGAATACGGACGGGGAAGTCATTCCAGAAAATATTATCACAAAACCACCTTCTGCTGAATTGCGTCCAGATCAATTCGATTCGGACAGCTTACCAGACTACGATATTTTGGATCAAATTTTGTATCAATACATTGAACAACAAGAAGACCCACAGGATATCATCAGGATGGGGTATGATGAAGCTTTAGTAAAGCGTGTACTTCGATTGGTCAATTTGAATGAGTTTAAACGCTATCAAACGGCGCCAGTTTTGCGGGTGTCGTCTAAAGCATTTGGGATGGGTAGACGGCTGCCGATAGTGGCGAAGTATTTGGTGTAAAGATAAAATGGTATTTTGTCTCACAGACTGCGAAAGGTCGCCTTTTCACCAAAAATCATACTAATAAGTGAATCAATTCACGAAAAAGTATAATAATTCGTGAATTCTGTTTTTAATGACGAAAAGTGTATTTAGGAACGGTGAAATAATAAGTTCCCGATTTAGAGCGAAGTTATTTTTGGTTTAGTCAAGGCGAAAAACGTAGACGATGCAGGGCATCAGCGAGGCTTTTCAACGAAGAATAAACTAAAAAGAACGAGTTAAAAACAGGAAGTTATTGTTTGACCGTTCCTTAGGGAAGTAAGTTGAGGATATTTGTAATTTTGTACGTTAGGTGAACGATAATGTAGCATTAACTTTTGACGCATAAAATCTATGACTATGACAACTATTCAAAGCATTCAGTTTGATTTAATCAATACTATCCTAAAGATGGATGATATAGAGACTTTAAAAGGTGTTCAAGATAAGCTGAACGAAAAGGTAAACGTGAAAGGTAAAACTGTTATCCCGACAGTAGAAGTAACATACGGTATCTCACTCCACGATATTAGGTCTCAACAACGGGTGCAAAAGATGTTATTTGAAGATGTCGAAGCCTTATTTGCTGATGAAGAGTGGGATGCTAGTCTCGAAGAGTTGCTTGTAGATTAAAGACGAATCTAACTTAAAGTAAAATAGATCAGACGAATTAACGAATATGGATTATTTATTAGACACAAATATTATTATCATCTACAGTAGAGATAATCAGATTGCCCGTGAGATAGAACGTAA
>CAYLPW010000134.1:4076-13106 GCA_964385665.1 uncultured Saprospiraceae bacterium | reverse complement strand
TGGACCTCACCACTTGCTCTATACGTCTTTACCAGACTGGGCGCAGTCTTTAGGAATGGTCTTTTCGTTAATGCTCATCGCGCCATCTTGGGGAGGTATGCTGAACGGACTGCTGACCTTGCGAGGAGCTTGGGATAAAGTTCGACAAGACCCGATTTTGAAAATGATGGTCGTGGCAGTTACCGCTTATGGTATGGCGACTTTTGAAGGCCCCATGCTATCCATCAAGTCAGTCAACGCGATTAGTCACTACACGGATTGGACGATTGGGCACGTTCACATTGGAACATTAGGCTGGAACGGAATGCTAACTTTTGGTATTCTATATTGGTTAGTTCCACGCATTTTCAATACCAAACTACACTCTGTTAAGTTAGCGAATGCTCACTTTTGGATTGCCACTTCTGGGATGTTGTTGTATGCGATTCCGCTGTATTGGGCAGGTTGGACGCAGAGTTTAATGTGGAAAGAATTTACCGCAGATGGCTTCTTGCAGTACGGTAACTTTCTAGAAACGGTCACTCAAATTATCCCAATGTATGCCATGCGTGCCGTAGGTGGTGCGATCTATGTGGGTGGTGCGATCTTGATGACCTACAATTTATACAAAACCATGAAAGGTGGCGAATTGAATCGCTACGAAGCAGCTAGTGCGCCTCCTAGAGAAGTCCACGTTGCCCACAAAGGCGAACATTGGCACCGTTGGATTGAGCGTCGTCCAGTTCAGTTGCTAGTCGGTAGTACAATTGTTGTCTTGATTGGTGGAATGGTCGAAATCTTCCCGATGCTAATGGTGGATGAAAATGTGCCGAAGATTGCTTCTGTCACTCCCTACACACCGCTAGAATTAGAAGGTCGTGACCTCTACATCCGCGAAGGTTGCTTAGGTTGTCACTCTCAAATGGTACGTCCGTTCCGCTCTGAAACAGAACGCTATGGCGAGTACTCCAAATCAGGTGAGTTCATCTATGATCGTCCTTTCTTGTGGGGATCAAAACGAACAGGTCCAGACTTACATCGCTTAGGCGGGAAGTATCCAGATAGCTGGCACTACAAACACATGTACGATCCAGAAAGTATGTCGCCAGGCTCTATCATGCCGCCTTATCCGTGGCTGATCGAAGATGATTTGAATACCGACTATACGGCTGCTAAAATCAAAGTCTTGCAGCAATTGAATACACCTTATCCAGAAGGTTACGCCGATCAAGCCGTCGCTGATTTGGAAGCACAAGCCTTGGAAGTGGCGGAAAGTTTACGGGCTGATGGTATCGAAGGAGAAGATTTAGAGAAAAAGGAAATCGTCGCTTTGATTGCTTATTTGCAGCGATTGGGGACGGATATTAAGCCGAAGCCGCAAGCGGAGAATTAGATGTGAGATTGTGAGATCGCTTCGCTCTGAGACGTGAGACCGCTTCGCTTTGAGATGTGAGATCGCTTCGCTTTGAGGCTGATTCATTTGAAATTCAGTTTATCGCTGAACAATCTCATATCTCACGTCTCATAATCTCACATCTTATAACTTAAACTACAAGGACGAGAATTCGATTCTTTCCGACAACATTCATAAAAGATGTACAAATACATTCTAGAACAAGCAGGAAACATTAATTGGATGGCAGTCTTCGCCTTATCCACCTTCGTTTTCATTTTCCTGACCAGCGTTTGGTTGGTCTTGCGAAGAGATAAAGAATACATTGACAGGATGGCGAGTATGCCGCTGGACGATGATTCACTCACCATTGAAACACCGAAGACACATGAAAAATAAACACCTGATAACGGGCGCGTTGCTCTTATTGAGTTGGAGTACATACGCGCAAAAAGTGGGAGCAAATCCCGAACATGTCAATGAAGTATTGAGCAATACGGTGTTGCTGGTTGGAGCAGCTATTTTGATTGCTGCCATCGTTGCGCTTATGCGTGTGCATAGCATGATTAGTGAATCGATCAAGATTCAATTGCTACAAGAACACGGCGTTGACATTTTAGAGAAAGTCGATTTAAGCGTTACCAAAGAATCTTGGTGGAAACGTCAATACAAAAAGTGGACAAATGTCGTACCTGTCGAAAAAGAGGACGACATTATGCTCGACCACAATTACGATGGTATCAAAGAGCTAGACAACAGCTTGCCGCCTTGGTGGGTCGCTATGTTTTATATCAGTATCGCTTTCGGGGCAGCTTATATCTATTTCAATCACTTTTCCGACTATGCGCAGTCTTCTGAAGAAGAATATATCGCGGAGATGGAACTAGCAGAAGAAGAGATTAAAGCACATATTGCAATGCAAGCGAATGTCGTCGATGAAACCAATGCAGAAATGCTGCAAGACGCAGATGCGATTGCGATAGGTGGAGCTTTGTACAACGCCAACTGTGTCGCTTGTCACGGTTCGCTGGGGGAAGGTGGTGTTGGTCCGAATTTGACGGATGACTACTGGCTACATGGTGGCGATATTAAAGATGTCTTTAAGACCATCAAATATGGAGTGCCAGAGAAAGGGATGATTGCTTGGCAAGCACAATTACCGCCTGCTGAAATTCATAAGATATCCAGTTATATTATGACTTTGGTGGGGACGAGTCCACCGAACGGAAAAGAACCGCAAGGCGAAGTTTATCAGATCGAACAGGTGCAGAATTTGGAAGAAGAGGTAGAGGATAAGTCTTTGGGAATGAAATGACAAAGGTCACGGCGTGACTAGCAATTACGCCATGACTATTTACTCCATGAAGTAGAATAAGAATTAACATGGAAACGCAACTACAACAAACAGAAACATATCGGGACAAAGTATCCACTATTGATGAGAGTGGAAAGCGCGTTTGGATCTATCCGAAGATGCCTAAGGGCTGGTTCTACAATATGCGGACGTATGTCAGTTGGGTATTGTTAGCGTTTTTATTTGGAATGCCGTTTATCAAAGTGAATGGCGATCCGCTTTTGCTTTTCAATATTTTAGAGCGACGTTTCATCATTTTTGGGATTCATTTTGCACCACAAGACTTTCATTTGTTTGTCTTAGCGATGATTACAGGTGTCGTTTTTATTGCCCTATTTACGGTGGTATTTGGACGCTTGTTTTGCGGTTGGGTGTGTCCACAGACTATTTTTATGGAAATGGTTTATCGCAAAATCGAGTACTGGATAGAAGGAGATGCGAACGCGCAACGACGATTGAATAAAGCACCTTGGACGACGGATAAAATCGTCAAGAAAGTGGGTAAGCAAGCGATCTTTTTTGGGATTGCCGTTCTGATTGCGAATACGTTTTTGGCATATATTATTAGCCTTGACGAAGTGATTAAAATTATTCGAGAACCCATCTCGGAGAACTGGCAAGGCTTCACGGCGATGATCTTGTTTTCGGGAGCGTTCTATTTTGTATTTGCCTATTTGCGGGAGCAAGTTTGTACAACTATTTGTCCGTATGGTCGATTGCAAAGTGTATTGTTGGATCAAAATTCCGTCGTCGTTCACTATGATTTCGAGCGGGGAGAACCTAGAGGGAAAATCAAAAAATCCAAACAAAAGCGTCGTTCTAAAGAAGCTGGTTGCTCTTGTGTAGGATGCGCTGGAGACGGTTGCAAACCTAGTCAAGCACTCGCCGATTTAGCCGCCTTCAATGTCATCGAACCCGAGCCTGAACCAGTAAAAGGCGATTGCATCGACTGTACATTGTGTGTACAAGTTTGCCCGACGGGTATTGATATTCGGAATGGCACACAGTTGGAATGTATCAATTGTACGGCGTGTATGGATGCTTGTGATGAAGTGATGCTCAAAATTGATCGTCCAACGGGCTTGATTCGCTATGATAGTTACAATGGAATCGCGCAAGGCAAACGCCGCATTTTCACGACACGCGTACTAGCCTACTCTGCATTTCTAGCTTTGTTACTGATTTTTCAAGGCTTTTTATTGAGCAATCGAACAGCAGTAGAAGTATTGTTGCTGCGTACGCCTGGTATGCTGTATCAAGAAGTCGATGAGAACACCTGGAGCAATCTATACAACTACCAAATCATCAATAAAACTGGCGACGATGTAGAAATTACATTTGAGTTGGTAGGAGACGGAGACATTAAGTTGATCGGGCAAGTACCAACGGCAACAGCGACCGAAGTAACAGAAGGCGCACTTTTCATCGAACTGCCTAAAGCAGCCGTGACTGGACATAAAAATACGATACGGATGAAAGTGATTGCGGATGGAGAGGTGATTAACGAAGTAAGAACGAATTTTTTAGGCCCACAAGAGTAACTATGAATAATGTACCGAATTATCGACAACTGTCCATCATCACGCTTTCCATATTGCTTTGTCTATTGATTGTGGCTGGCGTAAGCAGTTCGGTCAACTGGATTGGTGCATTGATGGCATTGATTCCAGTCGTTTTGATCTTATTTGCGTTCTTTATTTTGCGCTCCAAAGAGGAGAGTACGAAGACGCTGGAAGAGGGGGAGGATTGGTACGAACATTAAAAATAAGACTTTAGACGATAGATGTTAGACAATAGACAGTGTAGCATCCTATTGGAAAAGTCTAAAATCTAATAGCTAATGTCTAACATCTTTGAAAAATTACATTTCGGCACAGGCATCGCCATTTTCTATACGATTTTCGCAGGCACAATGATCTTTTTTGTCTTTAAATCGACGCAATACGATCACAGTTTGGTGCGCGAAGATTACTACAAAGGCGACTTAGAATATCAGGAGCATTTTGATAAGCTGACCAATACGAACGCCTTACATGGAGCAGTGACGATTCAGCATCAAGCGGCGGAGCGAGAGTTATTGCTGCGCTTTCCAACTGAGCTGCAGGAGGTAAAAGGAAAGGTCACATTTTTCCGACCCTCCAATAGTCAGCAAGATCAGCAAGTGGCGTTGGCGACAGATGAGGAATTGCGTCAAGTCATTTCTACGAAAGCATTGAAATCTGGTCGGTGGACGGTACAAATTGATTGGTCATCTGGTGGCAAATCTTATTATAAAGAAATGGACGTGGTGCTATGATCTATTGGACGGCATTTACATTGGGCTTGTTGGGTAGTTTGCACTGTTTGGGGATGTGTGCGCCTTTGATGTTGGCGTTTCCCTTATCGACTAAACAACGGTTGGGGATGCTATGGCAAGCGGTGCAATACAATCTAGGTAGAGTGCTGACGTACAGTTTGTTAGGGCTGATATTCGGTGCATTAGGCAAAGGGCTATTCATTGCTTCTTTGCAGCGCGAATTTTCTATTTTTTTGGGTGTTGTCTTGTTAGCGATTGTGCTGTTCAAAGTCAATGTCGAATATCAATTGCTACGCATTCCCCTCTTTGATCGCTACACCAAATTCATCCAAACACAACTCAACAAACTGCTTCGCCACTCCAAAAGTCACTGGCTGCTTGGCATCATGAATGGCTTTTTGCCTTGTGGTTTGGTTTATTTGGCGTTAGCAGGCGCAGTGACTACTTCCAATGCGCTAGAAGGAGCAAGTTTCATGGCGTTGTTTGGCTTAGGTACATTGCCGTTGATGTTGAGTGTCTTCTTTTTTGGCAAAAAATTACAGTTGCGGTTTCGTCCTCACTTATCGGCATTCAACACAGTCGCCTTGATGGCAGTCGCTCTTTTCTCAATCTATCGTGGTGTGGTGATCTATATGCCCCGACAGTTGGAGTTTTGGGAAGCGATGAACTATCCAATTATGTGTCATTGAGTGTAGTATCAGCATCCAATTAGTAGTTACAAAGACACCTCAAAATCTTATAAAGGCTCAACAAAGACCAACTCATAAGTACTTGAATGTAAATAAACGTCACTTTTGACCTAGCTAATTTTTCGTTAATCAAGGCAGATTTTTCTTGCATAACTGGTTATGGAAGCAAAATCTAACGCCGAGTAACGGAAAATTAGCCCGTCAATGAAAGTGTCGATTATTTGGGTTCACGTACTTACCTGTCAGTCGCGCTTTGCTTCGTTTTTAAAGACCATATGTGCTGACAACGTAACTCATGGTCAAAAGCAAACAGTACTTTTTGATGCAAAAGGCAACGATATGATTCACTAGTTGGGTGCTTCCAAGCATGGTGAAGCATCCGTTGCTTTCAGCGTTGTATTTTTAAGAAGCGTCCACAAGTTAGCTAGTCAACACAACTATACATCAAGACTAATTAATGGCAACTTCCCTTAAGCTAGAACTTGACTGACATCAAGGTGTTGCGTTTATGACTTGAATCCAAAAATGTGTTGCATTTATTGGTTGAATTTAAGAAAGGAGATCATGTCTAAACTAACTTACGCCGAGCTACTACAAGAAACCATCGACATCACCAAGACAGCTGGCACTTTCCTGTACGATCATCTAGGCAAAGTTCGGAGCGACGAAATCGAAGACAAAGACCGAAATAGTCTAGTCAGCTACGTCGATCGGGAAACAGAACAGTTAATTGTTGAAGCACTACAAAAACTGCTGCCCGAAGCTACTTTTATCACCGAAGAAGATACAGTTGAAAATCAAGAAAGTGAATACACTTGGATCATTGACCCTTTGGACGGAACAACTAATTTTCTATTCAATATTCCTCACTTTTCGACAAGCATTGCTTTACAACACAAGGGAGAACTAGTAGTAGGTGTGGTTTATGATGTTTGTCTGGATGAATGTTTTAGTGCTTACAAGGGTGGAGGTGCATTCTTGAATAATGAGCCAATCAATGTGCGACAAGCTGATAGTTTTCAAGATACGATTATTGCCACTGGTTTTCCGTTTAATGATGAAGCTCGTGTCGAAAAAGCGTTGCAACTAGTGCGCTATATCAAGTCTCACACACGTGGTATGCGACGTATGGGTTCAGCAGCCTTGGACTTAGCATATGTAGCTGCTGGGCGTTTCGATGCCTATTTGGAAGCTGGTATCAATGCTTGGGATGTGGCGGCTGGTGCTTTACTAGTGCAAGAAGCAGGTGGTACAGTAACAGACTTAGCTGGCAATGCGTCCTTCTTATTTAAGCAACAAATTTTAGCAAGCAGTCCTGCGGTGCAAGCAGATGTTCTGAAGATGAGTCGCTTAACTTTTTTGTAACTCAACTATATGCAAACCGACTTGTTTTTAAGAGGGAGAGATGAGATAGTTTAAAGTTATTTCATTCTATTCTATTCATGTGATGAGAGAAAGATGTAGCACTACAAAAGGTAGTAAAAGCTACATATTGAGGTGTACTGATGAACAGCTAATAGTTAACAGCTAGCAGCTAAAAGCTACGAAAAAAATGTATAAGCAATATATGGTTCAGTTCGATCTACCGAATCCGTTTCCTGTGGATTTTATGGAACGTATACCAGAACAACGAAATATTATCAATTTTTTACTAGCCGAGGGCAAAATTAAATCCTATTCACTATCTATAGATCGCGCTCGTTTGTGGAGTGTTTTTGTTGCCGAATCGGATGTAGAAGTGATGGAGATCATCGCGCAATGGCCGCTGGCAGAATGGCTAGTACCTGATGTGGAAGAATTGATGTTTCACAATTCCTCAGACATGGTGTTGCAGTTTTCGCTCAATTGATTAGCATATTACTACCCGTCTACAATGCACTTCCTTATCTAGAAGCCTGCTTAAATTCTATTCTTGCTCAGACCGAAACGGACTGGGAGCTACTCGCTGTCGATGATTTTTCTACGGATGGAAGTCGAGAGGTATTAGCAGCCCATGCAAAAAAGGAGGAACGCATCCAAGTTTTTTCAAATCCAACAAAAGGAATCATTCCAGCTTTGCGACTAGCATTCGCCAAAAGTAGAGGTAATTATATCACACGAATGGACGCTGACGATCTGATGGCAACACCAAAATTGAGTCGGATGAGAGAGGCGTTGACAAACAAAGGCGAAGGTCATCTGGTAACTACTTTTGTGGAATACTTTTCGGAAAATGGTATAGGAAATGGCTATCGCTCCTATGCAGATTGGCTGAATACACTAAGTGCAGCAAGCAGCAATTTTAAAGAGATCTACAAAGAATGTGTTATTCCCTCTCCTTCTTGGATGTTATATCGAGAGGATCTAGTTCGGTGTGGCGCGTTTCAAGCAGATCGCTATCCCGAAGACTATGACCTATGTTTTCGATGCTATAAAAACAAGCTAAAAGTAGTAGGTATTCCTGAAGTGTTGCACTTTTGGCGAGATCATCCGACTCGCAGTTCGCGCACTTCTCCTGACTACGCTGATAATCGTTTTCTTCGGTTGAAAGTGGATTATTTTTGCGAATTAGACTACCGAGCCAATCGCAATTTGGTGCTTTGGGGGGCAAGCAAGAAAGGCAACAAAATTGCCAGACTACTAGTCGAAAAAAATATTTCTTTTCGATGGCTTTGTAATCGACCCAGTCAGTGGGGGCATCGGGCGTCTGGTGTACTTCGAGAAGATCAAGAGCAGCTAAAAACGATTCCTACTCCACAAGTTATCGTAGCCATTGCTGCACCGAACGATCAGCAAATTATTCGAGAACAACTGAAACAATTGAGAATTAAGGAAGAACATATCTTCTTCTTTTGCTAAAATACAGCAAACGAATGACCAAAAGATAACAAATTGAGTTGACATACGTTACACCTATACAAAGAACACTCCTCGTGCTAGACGTGAACAGTATTATTAACGAGGAAACGCCGATGTCAGTCACTTTAGAACAGGTTGTCAACTAGACATAGATCGGCTATATCCATGAACATTAAATTACTATGACTACTTTTCAGCCAATTTCAGTAGCAGCTCTGCTATTGCTCTCTCTACTTGTTTTTTCCTGTCATTCAAGAACAGATCAAATCTTACGGCCTAATGCGCAAGTCAATGCAAGTGCAGCGGTTTTTCCTTTGGTGCGCACTACTTCGTTGGCGCCTTTTGAAATGGGTAAAGCCGCCTACGAGTTTTCAGAAAATATCAGCTATGATCTACACGAGCGTAACGTATTTGACTTAGTCGTCCCAAAGTCAGATATTCCCACCCCTTTGGTCGTGTACATCCACGGAGGTGGATTTAC